>JARGFU010000031.1 GCA_029210625.1 Deltaproteobacteria bacterium
CGACCTCCTCGTTTCAAGGCCGCGCAGGATCGGCCTGGAGGTCAGGCGCTACAAGGCGTCGTAGTTCGGACGGTTACGTGGCTACCGTCGGAGCTCACCGACCAGGGGGCCTGCTGGAGGTCGGGCGACCAGCCCTCATCGAGGAGGGAGGTCGAGCAGTCGGTGATCACCTCGACCTTGCCCGCCGGGCAGGAGAGGGCTGCCGTGGCGTCAACCGGCGACAAGGCTCCGAAGAGGAGCAGGAGGGCCGCTAGAACCGGGGGGGGGCTCTCATCTTGCCGACACCGTCCTCTCTCCTGCGGGGAGGCGAACCGAAGGGAGCGTGACAGGTCGGTGTGGGTATCGTGTGATCGGGCCCCCCGCCCACTCGCGGATCAGTCTAGGCGATCGGGGATCGCCCTGTCGCTGTAGGAGATGTAGGGAATGGTCGCCCATCTGGGATACCCTGCGGCCCGACGATGAAGCACCCCGAGATCCCCGGCCGTCAGGCCGCCATCGACGCTCACCGGGCCGCCGGTGGAGGCCTCGCGGCGGTCTATCCCATCCACCCCCCGCGGGCCCTCCTGCGCGCCTTCGGCCTCCTGCCGGTGGAGATCTGGGGGCCGCCGGGCGTCGACTGTGCCCGGGCCGACGGGCACGTGCAGGCCTACGCCTGCTCGATCGTCCGGGGCGGGCTGGCCTTCCTCCTCGACGGCAAGCTCGACGACGCCGACCTGATCCTGGTGCCGCACGGCTGCGACAGCCTCCAGGGGCTGGGCAGCGTGCTCATCGACTTCGTGAAGCCGAAGGCCCCGGTCGAGACCTTCTACCTGCCGCGAGGCGCGGAAGGAGGGCCCTCGCGGGCCTTCGTGAAGGAGGAGCTGCGCCGCTTGCACGACAGCCTGGTGAAGCTCACCGGCAAGCAGCCCACCGAGGCCGAGCTCCTCGAGGCGCTGGAGCGTGAGGTGGACGCCGACGATCTCCTGGCCGCGCTGCTGGCCGGCCGGCGCAGGCTCGAGCTCTCGAACGCGGAGTTCTACCGGCTGGTGCGCGCCCGCGAGTACCTGCCGGCGGAGGACTTCTCCCGGATCGTCCGAGAGGTCCTCGAGGGGGCGAGCGAGGAGGAGAGCGGGGCGCCCGGCGTCGTCCTCTCGGGGCTGGTGCCCGAGCCCAGGGCGCTGCTCGAGCTCTTCGACGAGGCCGGGGTGCTGATCGTGGGCGACGACCTCTGCAGCAGCGGGCGGCGGCTCTATCCGGCGGGGGAGGGGAGCGACGCGCTGGCCCGCATGGCCGACCGGCTGATGTCGGCGGCCCCCGACTCCACCCGGGGGGACGGGGTGCAGGCCCGCGCCGACCACCTGCTCGGCCTCTGCGCGGCCGGCGGGGCGAAGCAGACGCTCTTCCTCATCGTGAAGTTCTGCGAGCCGGAGCTCTTCTACCTGCCGCAGCTGCGCGAGGCGCTCACCGCCGGCGGGGTCGCCAGCCAGGTGCTGGAGGTGGACGTGACCACGCCGCTCGCGGATCAGACCCGCACCCGGATCGAGGCCATGCTGGAGGTGATGTCATGAGCGCGAAGTATCCGCGGGCCGAGACCAGCGGCCTGAAGAAGGCGCAGTACCTCCTGGGCGCCAAGGTCGCGGGCGGCGCCCTGCTCAAGCTCGACCGGATGAAGCTGGCGCGGAAGCTCGCCCGCCCCCCGAAGCCCGGCCCCTTCGGGCCGCCCCTGAAGTCCTCGGCCTGGCTCAAGGAGCTGATCACCGGCCACTACCTCAAGGGCCGCTTCGCCAGCGGCGCGCGGCCCGTGGCCTGGGTCACCAGCGGCGCGCCGGTCGAGCCCCTCATCGCCCTGGGCTTCTTCCCGATCTACCCGGAGAACCACGGGGCGGTCTGCGGGATCCGCCGCAGCGCCGAGGAGATCTGCGAGGAGGCGGAGAGCGCCGGCTACAGCCGGGACATCTGCTCCTACGCCCGCACCGACATCGGCAGCATGCTCTCGGGCAAAACCCCGGTGGGCCGCCTGCCGCCGCCGGACCTGCTCGTCTGCTGCACCAACATCTGCCAGACGGTGCTGCTCTGGTACCGGGTGCTCGCCCAGCACTTCGGCTGCCCCCTGGTGAACATCGACACCCCCTTCCTCTACGGCGAGGCGCAGGAGCACCAGATCGCCTTCGTGGAGAAGCAGCTCGAGGAGCTGGTGCGGGCCGCCGAGGAGGTGTCGGGCAACCGCCTGACCGAGAAGAAGCTTCACCAGGTGACGCGCTACTCCAAGCAGGCGACCGAGCTCTGGGCCCAGATCATCCAGATGGGCCGGCACCGCCCGGCGCCGATCACCGCCTTCGATCAGTTCATCCACCTAGCGCCCATCGTCGAGATGCGCGGCGAACCCTTCACCGTCGACTACTACGGCGCCCTCCTCGAGGAGCTGCAGGAGCGGGCGGCGCAGGGGGTCGGCGCCCTGAAGGAGGAGAAGATCCGCCTCGTCTGGGACAACCTCCCGGTCTGGCACAAGGTGCGCTGGCTCTCGGAGGTGCTGGCCGAGTCGAACGCCACCCTGGTGGCCTCGACCTACACCAACGCCTGGGGTGAGCTCACCGAGTTCATCGATCCCGAGAACCCCATGCGCTCGGCGGCGCTGACCTACCTCCACCCGATCCTCAACCGCGGCACCGGCCACAAGCTCTCCCTGATGAAGGGGATGGTGGAGTCCTTCGAGGCGGACGGCGTCATCCTCCACTCGGATCGCTCCTGCAAGCCCTACTCGATCGGCCAGGTCGATCAGCGGGAGCGCCTCACCAAGGAGGCGGGGGTGCCCGCGCTCCTGCTGGAGGCGGACCACAACGATCCCCGGGCCTTCTCCGAGGAGCAGTCGCGGGCGCGGGTCGAGGCCTTCCTCGAGGTGGTGGAGGCGAAGGCGTGAGGCAGGAGATCGTCGGGCTGGGCGTGGACGCGGGCTCGACCACCACCAAGCTGGTGGGGGTCGACGGCCGGGGAGAGCGCATCTTCGATCGGATCGAGCCGACCCGGCCGCAGCTGCAGCTGCAGGTGAAGGGGCTCCTGGCCGTCGCCCGGGCCTCGGGCGCGAAGGAGGGGACCCCGGTGGTGGCCACCGGCTACGGCCGCAAGCTGGTCGAGGACGCCGACAAGCGGGTCACGGAGATCACCTGCCACGCGCGGGGCGTCTTCCGCAGCGTCCACCACGGCGGCACGCTCATCGACATCGGCGGGCAGGACGCCAAGGCGATCCGCTTCGACGACAAGGGCGCGGTGCAGGACTTCGCCATGAACGACAAGTGCGCGGCGGGCACCGGGCGCTTCCTGGAGGTGGTGGCCGGGCGCCTGGGCCACGATCTCGACGAGTTCGCCCACCTGGCCGCGAACGCCGGCGAGACCACCGCCATCTCCAGCACCTGCACGGTCTTCGCCGAGTCGGAGATCATCTCGCTGATCGCCCAGGGGGAGACCATCGAGGCCATCGCCCGCGGCCTGCACACCTCCCTGATGGGGCGGATCGCGGCGCTGGCCCGCAGCGTGACGGTCACGCCGCCCCTGCTCCTCTCGGGGGGCGTGGCCCGCTCGCCGGCGGCGCAGCGCTACCTCGGCGAGGCGCTGGGGCTGCCGGTGGAGGTGCCCGAGGGGCCCCAGCTGATGGGCGCCTACGGCGCGGCCCTGATGGCGCTGGACATCGCCGACGGAAGGGGTTGAGGACGTGTCGAAGGGAATGCTGGAGCTGCGCTTCGCGATCGAGGAGCGAGGGTCGAGCAGCCGCCGGGAGGTCCTCGGCGGCCTGACCACCTTCCTCACGATGGCCTACATCGCCTTCGTCAACCCGGCGATCCTCTCGGCCGGCGGCATGCCGCGGGAGGGGGCCTTCCTCGCCACCTGCCTCGCGGCGGCGGTCGGCTGCCTCCTGATGGGGCTGCTGGCCAACCTCCCGGTGGCGCTGGCGCCGGGCATGGGGCTCAACGCCTTCTTCGCCTTCGGGATCTGCCTGGGGGCCGGAGTGCCCTGGCAGACGGCGCTGGGGATCGTCTTCTGGAGCGGCGTGCTCTTCCTCCTGCTGACGGTCACCGGCGCCCGCCGGGCCATCGTCAAGGCGATCCCGAAGAGCCTCCGCTTCGCCGCCGCCGCCGGCATCGGCCTCTTCCTGGCCCTCATCGGGCTGGAGCACGCCGGGCTGGTGATCGATCACCCGGTCACCCTCGTGACCCTGGCCTCGCCCACCAGCGCGCCGATCCTGGTCGCCCTCTTCGGGCTGGCGGTCGGCGTCGTGCTGATGGCCCGGGGCGTGATCACGGCGGTCTTCTGGAGTCTCCTGGCCTCGACGCTCCTCGCCCTGATCCTCGGGGTCGTGCCGCTGCCGGAGGCGGTGCTGGCGCTGCCCACGGGATCGCTGCCGGGGGCCGAGATCGACCTCCTGGGCGCGCTGAAGCTGCAGTACCTGCCCCTGATCTTCGTCGTGCTCTTCTTCGACGTCTTCGACACCCTCGGCACCCTGCTCGGGGTCAGCCACGAGGCCGGGCTCCTGGACGAGGAGGGTGAGCTGCCCGTCCTCGATCGCGCGATGGGCGCCGACGCCGGGGCGACCCTGGCGGGCGCGCTCCTGGGGACCTCGACCGTGACCTCCTACATCGAGTCGGGGGCCGGGGTGGCGGTGGGCGCCCGCACCGGCCTCGCGGCGCTGGTCACCGGCGCCGCCTTCCTCCTGCTGATGCCCTTCGCGCCCCTCGCGGCGGTGGTGGGGGCGCCCATCGAGGGCGGCCTGCACCCGGTGACCGCGCCGGCGCTGATCCTGGTGGGCGTCCTGATGGCCCGTACCCTCGCCGAGATCCCCTGGAAGGAGACCCTCGAGGGGGTGCCGGCCTTCTTCACCGTCGTGCTGATGCCCCTGACCTTCAACATCACCCACGGGCTGGCCGCCGGCATCGTCTGCTGGGCCGGGATGCGGCTGGTGGCGGGGCGCGGGCGGGAGGTGCACTGGGTGCTCTACCTGATCTGTGGGCTCATCGTGCTGCGGTACGCGCTGCTGGCGGTCTAGCCCATGCGAGCTCTTCGCTTCGAGGGTGAACACCCCAGGGTGGCCACGGTGGACACGCCGGTTCCCGGTCCAGGCGAGGCCCTGGTGAAGGTCCGCCTGGCCGGGGTCTGCAACACCGACCTCGAGATCGTCCGGGGCTACATGGGCTTCACGGGCACCCTCGGCCACGAGTTCGTGGGGGAGCTCGCGGACGGCCAGCGGGTGGTGGGCGAGATCAACCTGGGCTGCGGCGCCTGCCCGGCCTGCGCGGCGGGCCTCTCCCGTCACTGCCCCACGCGAACCGTGCTGGGGATCCTCGGCAAGGACGGCGCCTTCGCCGAGCTGCTCACCCTGCCGGAGCGGAACCTCCACCCGGTCCCGGCGTCGATCACGGACGAGCAGGCGGTCCTGGTCGAGCCCCTGGCGGCGGCCCTGGAGATCCTCGATCAGGTGACGATCGAGCCCGCGACGCGGGTGCTCCTCCTCGGCGCCGGCAAGCTCGGCCAGCTCATCGCCCGGGTGATCGCGAGCACCGGCGCCCGCCTCACCGTCCTCGGACGCAGCCCGGCCAAGCTGAACCTCCTGGAGGCCGAGGGGATCGCGGTCACGACCGAGCCGCCGCCGGCGGGGTCCCAGGACCTGGTGATCGAGGCGACCGGCAACCAGGCCGGGCTCGAGCTCGCCCTCCAGGCGGTGCGCCCGCGAGGCACGGTCGTGCTCAAGAGCACCTTCGCCGGCACCCACACCTGGAACGCGGCCAAGGTGGTCATCGACGAGCTCACGATCGTGGGCTCGCGCTGCGGGCGCTTCGAGGCGGCCCTGCGCTGGCTGGAGGAGACCGGCGCGGATCTCTCGCCCCTCGTCTCCGATCGCTTCCCGCTCTCGAGAGGAGACGCCGCCCTCGACCGCGCGGCCGAGGACGGCGTCCTCAAGGTGCTGCTGGATCCGGCCGGCTGATCCGCTACTGGCAGATCCCCGGGCAGTCGGCGCCACCCGCGTTCGGGTCGCAGTCGTCGCTCGGGTCGTCGACGCAGAGGAGACCCTGGGCGCAGGGCAGCCCGGCGAAGCCGCCGCAGGCGTCGCCCACCTGACCCACGCAGCTCGGATCGCCCGAGGCGCAGGTGGCGTCGGGCTCGCAGATCCCGGCGCAGTCGGCGCCGGTGGCCGGGTCGCAGTTGTCGGTCGGATCGTCCACGCAGACGTGGCCCGGGGCGCAGGGTACGCCGGCGAAGCCGCCGCAGAAGTCCCCGGTGACGCCGCAGGCCGGGATGCTGCTCCGGCACTGGCCCCAGGCGTCGCAGGACTTCAGGACGGCGGTCTCGGCGCAGGTGGGATCGTTCGGATCACAGAGGGTGCAGCCCTCGCCGCAGGCCTTCCCCCGGCAGGGATCGTAGGGGAGGCCGTCGGTCTGGCAGACGCCGTACACCATGCAGGGGGCACCGCAGGGCATCGTCGGATCGTTGGCGCAGTCGGGGCACCAGGTCTCCATGATGCAGTAGGCGCCGGAGGGGCAGTCGGCGTCGGCCTGGCACTCCGAGGGCGGCGCGTTGGTGCCGCACTCGGGGAAGGCCCAGCTGCAGCCGCCGCTGGCGTCGCACCACTTCACCACGTCGGTCTCGGCGCAGCTGGCGTCGGCGGGGTCGCAGAGCTGGCAGGTGTCGCCGCAGGCCTTGCCGGCGCAGGGCTGGTAGGTCCCGCCGCAGGCCGGCGGAGCGCCGCCGGCGGTGGCGCTGCAGGCGCCGTTCGCGTCGCAGAAGCCCATCAGGCCGTCGGGGGTGGCGCAGAGCTCACCGCAGGGGAGCCCCGCGCAGTCGCTGCTGGTGGGCTGGCAGGCCCAGCCGGCGTAGCAGGGCATGGCGCAGGCCGGATCGGCGTCGACGCAGGGCGGGCAGTACTCGTAGGGGAGGCAGGCCTCGCCCGGCGCGCAGTCGGCGTCGGCGTTGCACTCGGGCGGCGGCACCACGCCCCCGCACTCCACGGCGCCGGAGGGGTCGGGCATCACGCAGGCGCCCCAGCCATCGCAGACGCCCATCACCGCGGCGCAGCCCTGGTTCGGGTCGGCGGGATCGGTGGCGTCGCAGGGGTTGCAGAGCTCGCCGCAGAGCTTCCCGGCGCAGGGGTCGCCCGGCGTGGGGAGGCAGACGCCGTGGCTGTAGCAGACTCCGTCGCAGGTCGGGTCGTTCGGATCGGAGCAGCCGGTGCACCAGGCCTCGCCCACGCAGATCTCGCCCGGGGCGCAGTCGAGGTCGCCCTGACACTCGGGGGGCGGGGGCGGGAGGATGCCGCAGTCGACCTGGGCCGGGTCGGCGTAGACGCAGGCCCCGAAGCCGTCGCAGGTCATCAGCACGCCGGGCTCGACGCAGCTCGTGGCGTCGGGCGGACAGAGGGAGCAGGGCTCGCCGCAGGCCGCGCCGGCGCAGGGGACGTAGGCGCCACAGGTGGGCTGGTTCATGCCGCAGAGGCCGGCGTCGTTGCAGGTGAGGACCACCGCGGGCTCGAGGCAGCCGGTGGCGTCCGGCGGGCAGAGGCTGCAGGTGTCGCCGCAGGCCAGGCCGGCGCAGGGATCGTAGGCGCGGCCGGCGCAGGTGCTGCCGTCGACATCCGGCGCGCCGGGCACGCAGGCGCCGTTCGCGTCGCAGTAGGTGGGCGCCCCCATCGGGATGCAGCTCGGGTCGCCGTCGGGGCAGGTGTTGCAGGGCTCACCGCAGGCGCGCCCGAAGCAGGGGGCCGAGATGTCGATGGCCCCGTAGTTGGAGAAGTGCCGCAGGTTGCCGGTGAGGGTCCGGGCCGCGGGATCGTAGGTGCTGCCCTCGATCACCTGCGGGGCGGCGCCGTCGAGGTTCGCCAGCACCAGGGTGCCGCCGGGCTGGTAGTCACCCACGTCGAAGCGCATCGTTACCGGGCCGTCGAAGGTCAGGCCCTCGGGCCCCAGGCGGTAGGCGCGCCCCACCAGGCCGGTGGGCGTGAGGTCGGAGAAGCCGACGGTCACCAGGGTGCCCTCGGCGACCGCGCCCCGGGTGAAGTCGACCGTCAGGCGGCCGTCGGGGCTCACCGCGACGCGGGTGCCGCCCTCGATCGTGGTCTCGGTCTCCTCCTGGACCGCGTTCTCCACGGGGCAGCCGGCCGAGAGCAGGAGCAGCCCGGTACAGCCCAGGGCAGCAGCCAGATTCCAGTACTTCCGCTTCATCTCGTTTCCCTCCAGGAAGAGTGCGACCGTTCGAGAGCTTGGTTGCCGAAGGGCCGCTCGACCTTCAAAAATAACAGGGGCGCTCAGGGCGCCAGGCGCCGCAGGAGGGCCTGGTGCCGGGCATCCCAGGCCGGGGAGAGGCTCTCGAGCCGGGTGGCGGAGAGCAGGCGCCGGGCCGCGGCCGGGTCCGACGCGAGGCGCTCCTCGGCCAGGCGGATCCGCAGGCGCTCCAGCTCGGGGCTGTGCAGGCCCTCGGCGGCCAGCAGCGCCTCGAGGGCGGCGCCGGGCTCGCCCTCGCGGCCGAGGAGCTCGACGCTCAGGGCCACCCGCTCCGGGGCCAGCATCCCCTCGGGGAAGCGGCGCTCCGCCTCCTCCAGGGCGGCCAGCGCCGCGCCGGCCTGGCGCTGCCGGTCGCGCAGGATGGCCAGCTGCAGCAGGCTCTCCTCGGCCAGGCCTTCTCCGGCGGGGTGGTGGGCCACGCGGGCGTAGGTCGCGGCGGCCTCCTCCAGCTGGCCCGCGCGGCGGTGCCCGTCGGCCATCACCGCCAGGGCCGCGGCCTCGATCTCCTCGCTGACGGCCTGGTCCAGGACGCCCCGGGCCAGATCCACCGCCTCGCTCGGGGCCTGGCGCAGCACGCGGCGGGCCTCGGCCAGCTGGCGGCGCTGCTCCCGGGGGCGATCCGGATCGGCGACGTGGGTGGGCGGCGGGCTGAGCTCGACCGGCGCGGGCGGCGGCGCGGGGGCCGCGACCGGCGCCGGGCGGTCACGGCGGGGGCGACGCTGCCGGGCCCGCTCGCGGAGGGCCAGCTCGGCCAGATCGTCGGGATCGACCCCCGGGGCCTCGGCGGCCTCGGCGGGGGCCGGCGGCGGGGCGAGGGTGGGGGCCGGAGGGGCCTCCTCCTCGGGCGGGAAGACCGCCCGGTCGCCGGCGCGCAGCTCGAGGCGGCGGCGGCCGTCCGGGCTCACCGCGAGGACGACGCCGTGCTCGACCTCGACCACCGTGCGGCCCTCGGCCCGCTCCACGCTGAAGGCGGTCCCGACCACGGTGACGAGCGCCTCCTCGGTGTGGACCGCGAAGGTGCGGCCCTCGCGCAGGGGCGTGACCTCGGCGTGCACCCGGCCGGCCCGCAGGCGGACCTCGCGCACGTAGCGGTCCCGCTCCCTTCGCCCGGGGGCGGCCCGCAGCTCGAGCTCGCTCTTCGGGGCCAGGGAGAGGCGGGAGAGGTCGGTGGCGATCCGGGTCTCGCCCCGGGTGAGCAGGGAGGTCGCCAGGGGGACGGGATCGTCGGTGGAGAGGAGGCCGGCCTCGGGGTGGCCGAGGGTGGCGAGGGAGCCCTCGGTGACCACCGCGCGCTCCCGGGCGTCCACCTGGAGGAGGAGGGCGAGGACGGCCGCGGTGGCGGCGAGGCCCAGCCCCAGGACGAGGCGCTGGGAGAGGGAGGGGCGGGGGCTCGCCGGGAGGGCGGTCGCCACGCGCAGCTCGGCCAGGATCCGCGCCTCGACCCCGGGGCGGGGCACCGGCGCGTGCTCGGCGAGCTCTTGGCGGATGCTCACCAGCCCCCCGGCGGCCTGCTGGCAGTCCGGGCAGCCTTCCAGGTGGGCGGCCAGGGCCTCGGGCGAGCCGGTGCGCAGGGCCGGCGGCAGGAGGAGCTCCTCGGTCCGGGGGCAGCGCGCGCTCATCGCGAGACCTCCTCGTCCGGCGGCAGGGCCGCCAGGATCTCCTTGCGGGCGTGGTGGAGGCGGGTCCAGACCGTGCCCTCGGGGATCCGGAGGGCCCGGGCGATCTCCGGCCCCGGCATCCCCTCGAGCTCGTGGAGGACGTAGACCGCTCGCTTGCCCTCCTTCATCGAGAGGAGGACCTCCCAGACCTTGCGGAGGCGGTCCCGGGACGCGGCCGAGCGCTCCGGCGCGTCGGCGGCGCTCTGCCTCGTCTCCGCCTGCAGCTCCAGGGCGAGGGCCTCCCGCAGCCGGCGGCGACGGCCCCGGCCCCGCATCCACTGCAGGGTCGTGCGCATCGCGATCCCGCAGAGCCAGGTGGAGGGCTTGCAGTCGCCCCGGAAGCTCGCGAGGCCCCGGTGGGCCTGGAGGAAGGTGAGCTGGGTGAGGTCCTCGAGGTCCGCGGGGGAGGCCCCGGGCCCCAGGCTCCGCCCGACGACCCGGTAGACCATCGCGAAGTGGGCCCGGTAGAGCCGCTCGACCGTCAGCTCCACCTCACCGGTGGCAGCCTGCGCCCGGGAGGCGGCCTCGGGGCCTGGGAGGGTCATCGCGTAGAGCATTCACGAGATGAGTTGCCGGGACCAGGGGCGCCCTTCAAAAAATCGCGCGCAGGCCCACCTCGAGGACCGGCATCAGGAAGCCCTCCTCGATCCCGGTGCGCTCCTCGCCCAGGCTCGGCGGCAGCACGACCCGCCGGGGCAGGGGCCGCAGGGCGAAGCCCGCCCGCCCGAGGAGCTCGACCCGGGGATCCCCCGGATCGAGGGCCAGGTTGGCCGTCACCTGGGCCCAGGGGGCCGGATCGAAGAAGTGGGAGACGACCCCCTTCGAGCCCGGCGCCGCCGGGAAGCGGGCCCGGGCGGAGGTCCAGCCCAGGAGCAGGCCGGCGGCGGCCCCCAGCCCGAGCTCGCCGCGCACGCCCCGCAGGAGGCCCAGCTCGACCTGCGCCGCGAGCTGGGCGTCGGTGATCCGCGCCTCGACCTCGGCGGTGGTGATGGTCTGGGGGGGCGCCGCCTGGAGGCGGACCGAGAGGCGCAGGAGGTCGGTGCCCACCCCGGACTCCAGGGCCACCCCGGGGTGAGGCAGCGCCGGGCGCTGCCACCAGGGGAGAGTGGCGAGGAGGGCCAGCGCGGCCCGGCGCCTCGCCGGGGCCGGCGCGGCGGGCTCTCGCTCGAGCTCGGCCTCGACCGGTGCCGGCTCCAGCTCGACGAGGGCCTCGGGGGCCACGTCGTCTCCGGGGCCGAAGCGGGCCAGGGTGCGCGAGGTGAGGAAGACCACCACCCGCAGGGCGGCCTCCTCGCCGCCGCCCAGGGCGAGCTCCCGGGAGAGGAGGAGGCGCCCGCCGGGGCGACGCAGCTCCAGGCGCCAGCCCTCACCGGCGGGCAGCACGATCACCCGCATGGCGTGGGGCTGCTGGAGGGCGGCCCGGGCTCCGGGGAGCTCCTCCTCCAGGGCCAGCTCCAGCGCGGGCGGCGCCGGGCCGCGGATCAGCAGGTAGTGCGGCCCGCCCTCGGCCCGGAGGGCGGCCGGGCCCCCGAGGGTCACGAGCAGGACGAGCAGGGAGAGGGCGCGGCGCATGTCGGCCCCCCGACGCTCCCTCAGGCCTCGGCGCCCGAGCCCGAGATCATGAAGCCGCCCGGGGTCAGGCCCAGGCGGCGCAGCGCCTCGTCCCAGCGCTCCTCGAAGGGCACGTCGAAGACCAGGTCCTCGGTCAGGCCCAGGGGCAGCCAGGCCCCGGCGTGGGTCTCGAGCTCGAGCTGGCCCGGTCCCCAGCCGGCGTAGCCGAGGATCACGTGGAAGGGGCCGGCCCGCCGCCCGCTGACGAAGTCCTCGAGGATGTCCCGGGTGGCGGCCACCGCCAGGTGCTCGCCGACGCCGAGGATGTCCTCGCCCTCGTCACCCTCGAGCTCCTCGTCGCTGCGATGGAAGAGGAGCCAGACCGCGGTCTGCTGCACGGGCCCGCCCACCAGCACGTCGTGGGAGCCGAGGCCCGACTCCCGGGCCAGCTTCGCCAGGTCCTCGTCGACGTTCTCGAGGAGGGTCTCGAGGTCGATGGTCGCCGGGCGGTTCACCACGAAGCCCAGCGCCCCCTCCTGGTTGAACTGCGCCATCAACACCAGGGTCTCGGCGAAGTTCGGATCCTCCAGCTGGGGTCCCGAGATCAGGAACCCCGGCGCGACGGTGGCGACCTCGGTCATGAGATCAGTCTACTCGTCCTTCGGCACCGCTTCGACCTCGACCATCTCGATGGCGCCGCCGAGCTCGCCGAGGGCCTCCTTGATCAGGCTGGCCGGGCCGACGAGGCCGATGACCTCGTTGCCGATGCAGGGCTCGAGCTGCGCGGCGACCACCTCGGCGTTCACCTTGGAGAGGCGGTCCGGCACGAAGGCCAGGCTCTGCGGGGCGGCGCCCCAGGCGGCGCGGCTCATCAGCTCGCCGGTCATCGCCTGCAGGCCGAGGTAGCGGCTGTGGGAGGAGCGGGCGATCTTCCAGCGGGCCTTGTTCAGGCGGGCGGGATCGATGCCGCCGTCCTTCAGCTCCTGCATCCGGGAGAGGATGGTCTTGATGGCCGGGATGGCCTTCTGGACCATGATGTTGCCGCCGACGCCCAGGGTGGCGGCGCCGCCGGGCAGGGCGTTGATGTAGGCGCGCACGCCGTAGCTCGCGCCCGACTGCTTGCGGATGGTCTGGAAGAGATCGTCCGAGAGCATCGAGGAGAGGACGTCGCGGATCTCCTCGGTGTCGGCGGTCGCCCGGGGAAGCTGGCAGGCGAGGGTGAGCTCGACCTGGGTGGCGTCGGGTCGGTCGGCCAGGAGGATGGTGCGCTTGGGCGGCGAGGGCAGGGAGGGCAGGGGATCGATGGCGGTGCCCGGGTTCGCCGGACGCCACTTCTCGAAGCGCTCCCGCACCTTCGCCTCGGCCTCGGCCAGATCGATGTCACCGACCACGAAGAGGGTGGCGTTCGCCGGCGCGAAGACCCGGTCGATGTAGGTCTTGTAGAAGTCCTCGGTCAGCGGCTCGACGGCGTCGAGGTTCGCCTCCCGGATGCCCAGCGGGTGCTGGGGCATCAGCTTCGCGGCCACCGCCTTGGAGAGCTGGTAGCGGTGGTTGCGCTTCATCAGCTTCTGCTGGCGGCGCAGGGTCTCGAACTGGATCCGCCGCTCGTCGATCTCGATGTAGGAGCGCACCGTCTCGACCTTGGTGGCGAGGATGTCGAGGGCCGCCGGCAGGTTGCCGGAGGGGGTCGAGGTGGAGAAGTAGTCGGCGGTGGCGGTGGTGCCGCCGCCCTCGCGGCCGGCGACCTCGAGGGCGGGCCGGGCGTCGTCGCGGATCCAGACGTAGTCGCCGGCGAAGTAGGGGGTGATGCCGTAGTCGCCGCCGCCCATCCGCAGGGTGGTCTGCACGAAGGGCGTGTTGCCGTGCTTCTTCAGGACGACCTTGAGCTGGTTGGCCAGCCGGAAGGTCTTCATCGTCGTCTCGTCCGGCGCCACGGTGGCGGCCTTGACTTGATCGTCGCTGAGCTTCTCGAAGAAGGGCTTGAGGGCCTCGGACTCCTCGAGGAGGGCGCCGGACCAGGCGGCGTCCGAGTCGAGGTTGATGTCGGGCTCCTTCTCGTCCTTGTCGAGGGGCTCGATGATCATCGCCACCGCGCGGTCGCGGTTCAGGTACTTGTAGGCGAACTGGCGCATCTCGAGGTCGTTGAAGCTGTTGAGCTCGACGATGGCCTTGGAGAAGGCGTTGGGCTCGCCGGTGTAGTGGATGCTGTCGGCGACCTCGAGGGCACGCATGAGGCTGGCCGTCGAGAGGAAGACGTCCGCCATCCGGTAGGTGCGCATCCGCAGGAAGGCCATCTTGGTGAGGTTGGCGGAGGAGACGTCCCAGGCCTCCCAGGCGCCGTCGATGGCCTTGCGGGCCACGACCTCGGGATCCATGTCCTCGGTGGGCTGGATGATGCAGATGACCTGGGTGCCGTGCATCCCGCCGTTCGGGAAGCAGCCCATGCCCTCGACCTTGTCCTCGTCGTGGAGGGAGTCCTTGCGCAGGTAGGCGCCCACGGCGTTGTTGAGCATCGTGGTGGCCGACTGCATCAGCGCGTCCTGGCCGCGGTAGGAGCCGGGCAGGGACCAGGCGACCAGCACGTTGGTGGAGGTGACCGGGCCCTTCACCCGCTTGATGCTCTTCGAGTAGGGCATCGGCGGCGCCGGCGGCGCGGGGGCCTCACCGGAGAGGCGCACCTTCGGGGCCGCCAGCTCCAGGGGGGCGTCCGGGGCGGAGCCCGGGGCCGCGACCAGCTCGCGGGGGAAGGTCTTGCCGAGCAGCTCCGGCACCTTCGCCGGATCGAAGTCGCCCACGTAGACGGTGGTCGCGTTGTCCGGGCGGTAGTTCTCCTTCACCCACTTCTGCACGTCGGCCAGGGTGATCGAGGTGAGGCTCTCGTGGGAGCCGATGATCGAGCGGTGGTAGGGGTGATCCTCGGGGAAGAGGAGGGGGTTGAGATCCTCGAGGGAGCGCCCGAGCTCCTCCATCTCGACCCGCTGCCGCAGCTCGTTGCGGACGACCTCGATCTCGACCTTCACCACCTCCTCGGTGACGTTCTCGAGGGGGTTCTGGATGCGGGCCGCGTCCAGCCGCATCAGATCCTCGAGGGCCGCCTTCGGGGCGATGGCGAAGTAGGTGGTCTGATCGGAGTTGGTGAAGGCGTTGGAGACCGAGCCCAGGGAGTCGAGGGTCTCCCAGACGGTGGGGACGCCCTCGCCGTGGCGGGCCCGGAAGATCAGGTGCTCGACGAGGTGGGCGAGGCCCTCCTTGCCGATCGGATCCTGGGTGGCGCCGCTGCCGAAGGTCGTGACCGTGACCACCGAGGCCTGGTCGTGATCCTCCTGGAAGAAGAGGCGCAGGCCCGAGGGCATCGGGAAGTCGAGGCCCTGCAGATCGTAGGGCTTGAGCTTGGGCTCGTAGAGGCCCGCGGTCTTGATGGCGGCGCAGCCGGCGGTGAGGCCCATGAGGGCGAGGAGGACGGCGAGGCGGCGCAGGATCGGGCGGTTCTTCATGACGGGCTCCCTTCTTCGAGCCCGGCAAGGTAGACGCCTACGGGGCGAAGGTCCAGCGGCTGCAACCCCACCGCTCGAGGGCCTCCTCCAGGCCCTGCTCCAGGGAGGCGGCCTCGGCCGCGTCGCCCTCCGCGAGGGCGCCCTGGCGGGCCAGCAGGAGCAGGAAGCGCTCGGCGTGGCAGTCTCCCCGCTCGCGGCAGGCCACCACGCTGCGCTCGAGCACCTTGCGGCGCTGGGCCGCGGAGGTGACCAGCAGATCGAGGCCCCGCAGCTCGACCTCCAGCCGCCAGCGGCCGCTGCGCCGGGCGTGGCGCCAGTTCAGCTCCAGCAGGCTCTCGGCGGCGCGCCCGGGGGTGCCGGTGAGGAGCCGGCAGGCGGCCCCCAGCACCTCGGCCCGGGCCACCTCGTCGCCGGCCTCGATCTCCTCGGCCTCCTCCTGGATCTCGGCAAAGCGGCGCTCGAGCCCGGAGAGCTTGCCGGCGAGGAGGCGCTCGACGGCGTCGTCGAGGCGGCAGCCCACCGACTCGTAGCGCATCCCCACCCCGGTGTAGGCCTCGATGGTCCGGCGGCGCAGGGTGGAGGCCTCGCTCCAGCGCCCCTGCAGCTCGTGGAGGTAGGTCGTGCGGGCCGCCAGATCGGCGGTGAAGCGGGTGTCGCCGGTGGAGAGGGCCGCCTGGCGCACCGCCTCCAGGTACTCGGCCACCTTCTTGGGCTGCGCCCGGAAGTAGGCCACCAGCCCGCGATCGAAGGACATCGCGGCCCGGGCCGCCCCCTCGGTGCTCTCGTGGGGAGGCAGGACCTCGAGGGCCTGCTGGTAGTGCCCGAGCTGGATCATCACCGTGGCGAGCGCCGAGCGGATGCCGAAGAGCGGTGCGTCCGGGGCGACCCGGAGGGCCTCCTCCAGGTACTGCCGGGCGTCGGGGTAGAGCCCCCGGCCCCAGGCGTTCCACCCCTGCACCATCAGGAACTTGGCCTGGAGGAGCCCGTCGCCGAGGGCGGCGGCGCGGGCCAGGCCCCGGGTGATCGCCTCGTCGCTCTCCGGGTAGCGGGCGAGGCGGGAGTGGATCGAGGCGAGATCGTAGTAGAGGCTCGCCTCGTCCTCGTCGAGGCGCAGGCGGCGGGCGTCGTGCACCAGCCGGGTGGCCAGCTCGAGGGCCTGCTCGCGCTCGAGGGTGAGGGCCAGGGCCCGCACCCGCACGATCTCCAGCTTGCAGCGCAGCAGCTCGTCGTCGGTGTGCTCGAGGCCCAGGGCGGTGAGCTCGAGGCAGCGGGTGCTGGCGCCGAGGCGCGAGGCCTCCTGCGCCGCCTCGTAGGCCAGCTGCGCCAGGCGATCCGTCTCGCCGGCCTCGACGAGGTGCTCGAGGAGGGCCTCGGGGTGGACCTCTTCCCGCGCCTCCAGCTCGCGCAGGACCCGGCTGTGCAGCCCCTGCCGGGCCCGGAAGGGCAGGGTCTCGTAGGCCGTGCGTCGCTCGAGATCGTGGGTGAAGCGGAGGTGATCCCCGACGCGGCCCAGGAAGCCCTCGCCGACGAGGTGGCGGATGGCGCCGGCCACCGCCTCGGGGGGGACGTCCTCGACCACCCGGGAGAGGAGCTCCGGCTCCACGTGCATCCCCAGCACGCTCGCGGCGAGGAGCACCCGGCGCTGCACGGGGCTCAGGGAGTCGATCCGCAGCCGCAGCGCCGCCTCGAGGGAGGCGGGGAGGGCGCCCGCCTCCTCCTCCCGGTGGCGCACGAGGGCCTCGACGTAGAGGGGGTTCCCGAGGGAGCGCTGGGCGATGAGCATCGCCGGCCCCTCCTCGAGGCGGGGATCGAAGTGCCGGGCCAGCTCGCTGGCCTGCAGCTCCGGGAGGGGAGGGACCTCCAGGACCGTCCCCAGGGAGACCTCGGGGTTGCGGCTCGTGGCCAGGAGGAGGAAGCCCAGGCGCTCGGCCAGGAGGGCCAGCTTCACCACGCTCTGCAGCTCGTCGGCGGCCGCCAGGTGGAGGTCCTCGAGGATCAGGAGGGTGCTGGCCGCGCCCGCGGCCTCGGCCGCCTCGGCCAGGTCCCCGAGGGGATCGTCGCCGACCTTGCCGCCCAGCGCCCGGGTGAGCTCGTGGATGGCGCTCTGGGACTCGCTGCCCCCGAAGTGCCCGAGCACGGGCGAGAGCCCCAGCGCCAGGGCGAGGCGGGAGGTCTCCCGCACCAGGCGGCTCTTGCCGATGCCGGTGGGGCCCTGCAGGGTGAGGGGCTCGGCGGCGGCCTGCTCCAGCCAGGCGGTGAGGCGGGCGAGGAACTCGCGGCGGCCCACCATCGGGGTGCGCTCCTCCACCTCGTAGCTGGCGAGGCGCTCGACCCCGGCCTCCGGCGTGAAGACCTTCATCTTCCGCGAGAAGCCCTTGGGCTCGATGGCGGAGAGCTCCTTGAAGCGCAGGTCCTCGAGGGCGGCGCGGGTGTTCTCGTCGCAGACGAGGGTGCCGGCCTCGGCGGACTGCAGCAGACGCGCCGCGAGGTTCACCGGCGCGCCGATGGCCGTGTGCTCGTGCCGCCGGGGCGAGCCGAGGACGCCGGCGAAGACCCGGCCGGTGGTGAGGGAGGCCGTGAGGGCGCCCCGGGCGGTGAGGGCCCGGGCGGCCATCAGGGCGCGGCGCGCCGGATCGGGCTGGGCCAGGGGGAGGCCGAAGAAGGCGATGAGCAGGGTGCCCTTCTCGGCGGACTCGATCTTCTGGAGGTAGCCGCCCTGCCGCTCGATGACCCCGGCGGCGTGATCGAGGGCGGCCTCGACGGCGGCCAGGCCCGGATCCGTGTGGTCGGTCTTCTCGAGCCGGGCGAAGAGGGTGGTCACCGTCCGGTGCTCGCCCAGCTCGGGGGGCAGGAGGAGGGCGTCCCAGATCGCGGGGGCGAAGAAGGCGCGCAGGGTGCCCTCGGCGGCCTCCTCCTCGCGGGCCGGGATCGGCTCCTCCTCCGGCGCCAGGGGCGCGGGCCGCGGGGCGGGGGAGGGCAGGCGCACGGCGCCGAAGCCCTGGCCGGCGTCGGCGACCGGCAGCTCGTCGTGCAGGGCCGGCGCCCAGACCTCGCCCTCGGCCGCCAGCTCCATGGCCGTGGCGGCGGTGCGCACCGCGAAGCCCAGGGTCACGGGCTGCCGGGTCCGCTCGGTGCCCACGGTGCCCACGCTCACCGGGCCGTCGGCGACGCCGACCCGCACCGGGATGGGGCTGTCCTCGATGATCCGGGCGGCGACCTCCACCGCCCGGCGCAGGCGATCGGGCCGGGAGGGGCCCTCGAAGAGGGCGGTGCAGCAGTCGCCGCCGAAGGCCACCACGTCGCCGCCGTTGTCGAGGATCGGGGCGAGCACCGCCTGGAACCAGGCGCCCAGGCGATCGAAGACCTCCTCGGTGCCGGCGGCGCCGCGCACCTCGAGGCGGGTGGTGAGGGAGGTGAAGCCCGCCATGTCGACCAGCAGCACGCACGCGTGGAGGCTGCGCGGCTCGCGCAGGGACTCACCCCGCCCGGCGGCCTGGAAGACCCAGCGGGGCAGGTAGGCGCGGGCGGCGGAGAGGAGAGCCTGGTGTTCGGAAGCGCGGGCCATGGGGTGGGGCAAAGGTAGTATCCTTCGGCCCATGAGCGAAGAGCGCGGACAGAAGCTCCTCAGCGCCGTCGAGCGACTGGTGGCGGACACCGAGAAGCTGCTGGCGATCGTCGCCGAGCACCAGGAGCGGGTCGACGCCGGCCGCCACGAGGACGAGGCCGCCTACCGCAAGGCCGTGGCCGGGGAGCTGATCTCGACCTTCTCCAACCGCACCGCGCTCTCGGGCGGGGCCGCGGCCCTGCCGGCCGTGATCCCGGGCCTCGGGAGCGTCGTCACCCTCGTCGGCGGCACCCTGGCCGACATGGCCCTGATGCTGAAGTTCGAGGTCGAGCTGGCCCTCTGCCTCACCGCCCTCTACGGCTACGACATCCACCAGGACCGCGAGCGGCAGCTGGCCTTCCTCCTGGCCGGGGTGAAGACCTACGAGGAGCGCGAGCAGCGCCACGTGGTCCTCGACGCCGCGATCGCCGAGGGGACGGCCATCTGGAACTACTCGGGCCGCGAGATCACCAAGGGCGTGACCTCGGTCTTCACCAAGATCGCCCTGATCGGCGTGAGCCGGGGCTTCCTGCGGGTGCTGCCGGTGGTGGGCGTCGCCGTGGGGGCCGGGATGAACAAGGCCCTCACCCGCCGGGTGGGCAAGCGCTGCCAGGAGGAGCTCGCCCGCCGGGTGCAGTTCGAGGACGTGAAGGTCGCCAACAGGTAAGGGCCTGCGGTCTTGCCGGGGTCGCGGCGGGCTGCTCTCTTCCGGCGCCTATGAACCGGTTCATCCTGGTGGGGGCTCTCCTCGTTCCCTTCTCCGCGGCGGCGCTCACCGCCGACGTGGGCGAGATCGCCGTGATCGAGGATCTGCAGGGGACGACCTTCTGCAACCCGGATACCGACGAGAACTGCTTCCCGGCCCCCGACGTGCTCTGCCGGGAGACCGCGAAGATCTTCTTCGAGACTCACTGCGACGACTACGACGGCCTGGTGGTCTTCCGGCAGGCGTCGATCGCGGGCAACCCGATCCTCGCCAGCATCCTCAACGTGCAGCAGGGGACGCCCGTGCTGCAGGAGGAGCAGGGCATCGGGCGGGTCGCCTGGAACCAGACCGCCGCCTACGGCAGCGCGGGCCGCCTCGAGCAGTGCGTCTCCATGGCCGGGCTCTACTCCATCCCGGACAACCCCGAGGACCGGGCGACCGCCCTGCTGGGCATCCCGATGGGGATCTCCGGGCTCGAGCTGCTCGCGCACGAGTACGGCCACCACTGGCTGCTCTCGGTGCAGTACGACCAGGACGACGGGAACGGCCCGCAGGGCGACCTGCGTGGCTACGAGAGCGGGCCGAACCAGCACTACAGCGCCCGGGTCCACTCCGAGTCCGTGATGTACGGCTCCTTCATCACCGACAACGGCGGCGGCAGCTTCGACCTCTGCGGCGGGGACCGGAAGTTCGGCCCCCTCGATCAGTACCTGATGGGCCTGCGGGGACCGGCCGAGGTCCCGCCGATCCTGCTGGTGGACGACGGAAGCGGGCAGGGCGATCCGGCCACCGGCGCCGCCCCCAACCAGTGCTACGGCGCCACCGGCACCGCGAAGTACGTCACCATCGACGACATCGTCCGGGTGGAGGGGCCGCGGATCCCCGCCTACGGCGCCGAGCGCACCCACCACAAGATCGCCTTCGTGCTCGTCACCCCCGCCGGGGTCGACGCCACCCCGGCCGAGATCGCCAAGGTGGAGACCTACCGCGCGGCCTTCGAGGCCTGGTGGCCCTGGGGCACCGACTATCGCAGCACCATCGACACCACCCTCGAGCCGCCGGGCAACTGCGGGATCACCCCGCCCACCGACGGCGGCACCCCCGACGGGAGCGTCGCGGATGGCGGCGTCCCCGACAGCGGCACCCCCGACGCCGGCACGCCGGACGCCGGCCTCCCCGACGGCAGCGAGCCCGACGCGGGTGACCCCGACTCCGGCTTCGACCCCTGCCTCCTCGGCGGCTGCGAGGACGGCGGCACCCCCGACGGCGGCGGCCCCGACATCGAGACCCTCGATCCCGGCGGCTGCTGCTCCACCGCCCCGCGGGCGGCCGATCCCCTGGCGCTGGCCGTCGCCCTCGGCCTCCTCGCCCTCGCCCTGACCCGGCGCCGGCGCTAGAGCTAGAGCTAGAGCCCGTTGCGCGCCAGCAGGTGCGCCAGGTCGGGGGAGGTGCAGAAGGGCGTGGGGTCCGCCTCCAGGCGCAGATCCGCCAGCACCGTGAGCAGCCGCCACCCGCGCTCGGTATGCACCCCCACCGCCCAGATCGGCAGGGTCAGGATCTCCCCGAACTCGGTGCCCCCCGTGATCTTCCCGGTCACGATCGTGACCGGCGCCGCGCCCTGCAGGCGCCCCGGGCACTCCACCGCCCGACCCACCTCGAGCTCGCCGGGGTTCCGGAAGAGGGCCTGTCCCCCCCGGTTCTCGACCCAGCAGTCGTCGCAGCGGCGCCTCCCGCGGGCAAGCCGCCAGGAGCAGCCCCACCAGCACCACCAGCCCGACCGCCCCGAACCTCCCGCGCTCCGTGATTCCTGCCATCTACGCGTCCTCCAACCCGGAAGCGCCCCTCCACCCCCAAAGGTTCAAAGAGAATGGTACCCCCGGCTCGCCCTACAAATCCCCCCCGAGCAACTGAAAGGCCGATCCAGGCCCTCCGATGGGGCAGAGCCGCCGCACAACCAAAGAGAAAAGCCGCACCTCCAACGGAGATGCGGCCTTTCAGTTGCGGGGGGGGGATTTGAACCCCCGACCTTCGGGTTATGAGCCCGACGAGCTACCTGTCTGCTCCACCCCGCGGTATTCGTTGGGCGGCGGAATCTAGGTGGAGGCGGACCCGGTGTCAAGCGGAACGTCCCAGCCTTCGAACTTCTCCTTCCGGGTCCAGGCGAGGAGGGCCTCCAGGAGGAGCCAGATCGCCAGGACCAGGAGCAGGCCGCCGACCACCGTCAGCAGCCAGGAGTGGCTCGGGGAGGCCGGGTCGGCGAAGCCGATCAGGTTCTCCACCATCGCGAAGAGGGTCACCGCCAGCATGTAGAACATGGGCACAGCGGTGAACCAGGGGTTCTTGCCCCGCTGCTTCAGGTAGAGGCTGACCACCAGGAGGGTGAGGCCCGCCAGGAGCTGGTTGGTGGTGCCGAAGAGGGTCCAGAGGGCGAGGGCCACCGGCTTGCCGCCGACCTTCAGGGTGGCGAAGCCCAGGATGACGAGCACCGCGGCGAGGGAGGAGACGATCCGGCGCTCGAAGATCCTCGGCAGGTGGAGCGATCGGACCATCTCCTCGATGTTGAAGCGCAGGAGGCGGGTCGCCGAGTCGAGGGTGGTCAGGGCGAAGCTCACCACGATGATCGCCACGAAGGAGGCGGCCAGGTCGCGGGGCAGGCCCAGCTCGGTGAGGAAGGTGGCGGCGCCCCCGATGAAGGCGTCGATCTTGGTGGCCAGCCCCGCCGAGGACTTCCAGGTGGCGTAGTGCTGGTGCCAGACCTCCGAGGAGCTCATCCCGGCGGTGGTCGCCAGGACGGCCAGCAGGGCCAGGAGGCTCTCGCCGATCATCCCGCCGTAGCCGATGGGGCGGGCGTGGCTCTCCCGGTCGAGCTGCTTGGCGGTGGTCCCGGAGGAGACCAGGCCGTGGAAGCCGGAGACCGCGCCGCAGGCGATGACGATGAAGACGAAGGGCAGCATCGGCGGCGCGCCCTCGGGGTCGGTGTTCACCGCCGGGGCCTGGAAGGTGGGCGCGAGCACGAAGAAGCCGAGGTAGGCGAGGGCCAGCCCCAGGTAGAGGAGGAGGGAGTTGATGAAGTCCCGGGGCTGGAGCAGCGACCAGACCGGCAGGACGCAGGCGGCCAGGGCGTAGGCCATCAGGATGAAGGTCCAGGTCAGGGGCGAGGGCCAGGCCTCGGCCGGCAGGCCGAAGGTGGGCGCCATCATGGCCAGGCGCACGCTGCCCAGGGTCAGGAGGAAGGCGAGGATCGTGGGCCAGCCCAGGCCCACGCCCTTCTTGAAGGTGAGCCAGCCGACGATCAGGGCGGCCACCATGATGAAGGCCGAGGGGCCCACCGCCTGGGGGTAGCCCGGGCGCCCCGGGGCCAGCTCCACGGCGAAGAGGCGGGCGATCACGAAGACGAAGACGCCCATGGCCAGGGCGATGCCGAAGAAGATGATCGCGTGGAAGAGGCCCATGGCCCGGCGGCCAACCACGCCCTCGGCGACCACCCCGATGGAGAGGCCCCGCGCCCGCAGGGAGACCACGAGGGCGGCGAGATCGTGGACGCAGCCGATCAGGATCGCGCCGCCCACCACCCAGAGCATGGCCGGCAGCCAGCCCCAGATCACCGCCACCGCGGGGCCGAGCATCGGGGCCAGGCCGGCGATCGAGGCGTAGTGGTGGCCGAAGAGGATCCCCGGCCGGGTGGGCAGGTAGTCCACGTCGTCCCGGAGCTGGTGGGCCGGGGTGGGGCGGGCGTCGTCCAGGCCGAAGATCCGCGTGGAGAGGAAGCGCGAGTAGAAGTGGTAGCCCGCCGCGTAGGCGACGAAAGCCAGCAACACCGGCCCTACGGCGTTCATCTCTGGTTCCTCCCCGGCATCGATCCCGGATGCTGTGTCGCTCGTATAGCACGGCGCGCGGCGGAGCCTCGACCTCCGGGCCCGGCGGTGCGTTCCCGAACCTCCTTCGAGGGTGTAAACTCCCGCACCCCCTGGGGCCTCGATCTCGAGAGGTCCTGGCCTTCACGAGGCGGCCGAGCCGCAGCCCCGATGGCCTGCGCGCCGACAGCCCAAGCAGAAACGACACCTCGATGACTAGCAGTCTCCGATCCCCTCGACTCGCCCTCTCCGGCGCCCTCCTCCTCCTCGCGCTCGCGACCACCGGTTGTCCCAAGAACGGCGACGATCCGGTCTGCGGCAACTCGATCACCGAGGGCAGCGAGACCTGCGACGACGGCAACACCACCGACGGGGACGGCTGCTCGGCGCTCTGCCAGACCGAGTCTACCTCTCCGGTCTGCGGCGACGGCGTCCTCGGAGCGGGCGAGGAGTGTGACGACGGCAACACCACCGCCGGCGACGGCTGCTCCGACACCTGCACGAGCGAGGTCGTCCCCGGCTGTGGCAACGGCATCCTCGAGGCGGGTGAGGACTGCGACGACGGCAACACCACCTCCGGCGACGGCTGCTCGGATCTCTGCGCGGTGGAGATCCCGCCGGGCTGTGGCAACGGCACCCTCGATCCGGGAGAGGAGTGCGACGAGGGCGCCCAGAACGGCAGCGGCAACTGCCAGGCGAACTGCACCCTGGCCGAGGTGGTCGTCTGCCAGACCCTCACGCCCCTGGCCTCGGGGGTCTGCGAGGTCACGGCCGGGAACGCCAGCCGCCTGATCGTCGGCAACGTGCTCGGCAAGAACACCCTCTTCCGGGGCGGCGAGGTCCTCGTCGACGGCTCCGGCGCCATCACCTGCGTCGGGTGCGACTGCGCCGCCCAGGCGGCGGGCGCCACCGTCGTCACCTGCCCCGAGGGCGTGGTCTCCCCCGGGCTCATCAACGCCCACGACCACATCACCTACGTCAACAACTGGCCCTACACCGACAGCGGCGAGCGCTACGAGCACCGGCACGACTGGCGCAAGGGCACGAACCAGCACACGCCGATCCCCTACGACAGCGGCGCCACCTCGAACCAGGTGCGCTGGGGTGAGCTGCGCTTCTTCATGGGCGGCGCGACCGCGGTGAATGGCTCGGGGAGCGCCTCCGGCTTCATGCGCAACCTCGACCGCGCCGCCCAGGAGGGCCTCGGCCAGCCCGAGGTCTACTACCAGACCTTCCCCCTCGGGGACGGGAGCGGCACCCAGCTCGATCTGGCCGACGGCTGCGGCTACAGCTACCGGGACACGAACAGCTCGATCCAGGGCAACGACGCCTACACGCCCCACATCTCCGAGGGCATCGACGAGTACTCGCTCAACGAGTTCGTCTGTACCCAGTCGAACGACCCCGGAGAGGACCTCCTCGAGCCCTTCAGCGCCTACATCCACGGCATCGGCCTCACGCCCTTCGAGTACTCGCAGATGGCCCTGGAGGGCACCGGCCTCATCTGGTCGCCCCGATCGAACATCACCCTCTACGGGGACACCGCGCAGGTCGCGGTCGCCTCGCGCCTCGGGGTCACCGTGGCGCTGGGCACCGACTGGATTCCCACGGGCTCGATGAACCTGCAGCGAGAGCTGCAGTGCGCCGACAGCTGGAACCGAGACCGCCTCGACGGCCACTTCACCGACCGGCAGCTCTGGCTGATGGCCACCCGCAACGCCGCCGAGCTCCTGGCCGTCGACGACGCCATCGGCAGCCTGGCCCCGGGCCTGGTGGCCGACCTCGCCATCTTCGATGGCAGCGCCCACCCGGACTACCGGGCGGTCATCGACGCCCAGCCGCAGGACGTGGTCCTGGTCATGCGTGGTGGTGAGGTGCTCTACGGTGACGATGCCCTGGTGAGCACCCTCGGCCCCGGGGGCTGCGACACCCTGGACGTCTGCGGAACCGGCAAGCGGGTCTGCGCCACGGCCGACACCGGCAGCTCCCTCGCGCAGCTGCAGGCCGACAACAACGGCCAGTATCCGCTCTTCTATTGCGGCGCTCCCCAGAACGAGCCCAGCTGTCATCCCGTGCGGCCCGCAGCCGTGAACGGCAGCACGGTCTACACCGGTGAGCTGACCGCCGCGGATCCGGACGGCGACGGCATCCCCGACGCCTCGGACAACTGCCCCAACGCCTTCAACCCGGTGCGACCGGTCGACAACGGCGCGCAGCGCGACCACGACGGCGACGGGCTCGGCGATGCCTGCGATCCTTGTCCCCTCGACGCCGACACCCTGAACTGCTCCACCCCGGATCCGGCCGACATCGACGGCGATGGCGTCCCGACGGTCTCGGACAACTGCCCCAACATCCGCAACGCCGACCAGCTCGACGGGGACAACGACGGGCGGGGCGACGTCTGTGACGCCTGCCCGGCCGACTCGAACCCGGCCCCCCGAGCCTGCCCGGTATCGGTCTACGACGTGAAGCAGGGGGTCGCCACCGGCGTGGTGGCGCTGCGCAACATGCTGGTCACCGCCTGCTCCTCGAGCCGCGGCTACTACGTCCAGATGAAGGACGGAGACCCGGGCTACCTGGGCTCCGACTACTCGGGCATCTTCGTCTATTCGCCGGACGTCTCCTGTGGCACCACCGTCTCGGAGGGCGATCGGGTCGATCTCGATCCGGCGACCGTCGAGGACTGGTGGGGCCAGATCGAGCTGACCTACGCGACCGTCACTGTCCTCTCGAGCGGCGAGGCCCTGCCGGCGCCCGTGGTGGTCACCCCGGCCGAGGCCGGCGGCACCCTCCCCACGCCCCTCGAGTCCGTCCTCGTCCGGGTGCAGGGCGTCTCGGTCACGGAGGTCGAGCCGGCCCCCGGTCCGGGCGACGCCAGCCCCAACAACGAGTTCGTCGTCGACGGCCAGCTGCGGGTCAACGACTACATCTACCTGACGACGCCGCTGCCGACCGTGGGGGAGACCTACTCGAGCATCACCGGCGTCCTCGACTATCGGAACGGCAACTCCAAGCTCGAGCCGCGGCGGGCGGCTGACCTGAGCAGCGGGCCCCCGGTGCTGCGGCCCTTCGACGGCGCCACCCGCTTCCTCCGCGAGGGCGTCACGGCGAGCCCGACGATTCCGGCCGCGCTCGAGGTCGTCCTGAGCGCCCCGGCGCTCACCGACACCTTCGTGACCCTCACCTCCGGCGATCCCACCGCGGTGGGCGTGGTCGGGGGCGGCGTCACCGTGCCCACCGGCAGCACCCGCGCGGTGGTCCTCCTCGATGGCCTGCAGCAGGCCGCCGCCGTGACCCTCACCGCCACCCTCGACACCGCGACCTTCATCACCGACGTGCGGGTCGTCGGCGCCACCGAGGTGCCCCAGGTGATCGAGGTCCGCCCCGCCGGCGCCTCGGTCCCCCTCGGTGGCACCGTGGACCTCGAGGTGGTCCTCGATCTGCCGGCCTCGCCCACCACCGGTGAGTCGGTCGTCCTCTCCTCGGCGCCGGGCACGTCCGGGAACGTCCCCGCGACGGTCGTCGTCGCCCCCGACACCCTCACGGCGACCTTCACCTTCACGGCGACCACCACCGAGGGGGCCGAGACGGTCACGGCGACCCTCGGCGCGAGCAGCGCCAGCACCGACGTCTACGTCGTCGCCAGCGTCGGCGGCCTCGTGGTCAACGAGGTGGACTACGACCAGGTCGGCACGGACAGCCTGGAGTTCGTCGAGCTGCTCAACGGCTCGTCGGCCCCCCGGGATCTCACCGGGCTCGCCCTGGTCCTGGTGAACGGGAGCGGAAACGCCGAGTACGATCGGGTGGTCCTCGACGGGATCACCCTCGCCTCCGGCGAGTATCTGGTCATCGGCTCCAGCGCGCTGCTGGCGACCGTGCCGGGCGGGGTCCAGACCCTGGCCTTCGGCGCCGCGACCAACAACATCCAGAACGGCGGCCCGGATGCCCTGGGCATCCTCGACGTGGCCGCGGGTACCCTGGTCGACGCCATCTCCTACGAGGGCCTCGTGACCGCGGGGATCGTGTCCGGCGTCACGGGGACCCTCGACTTCGTGGAGGGCACCTCCGCCACGGCCACAGACAACAACAGCACCGAGGCGTCGATCTGCCGGCTGCCCAATGGCACCGACACCGACGACGCGGAGGCGGACTGGGCCGTCTGCGCCACGCCCACCCCCGGCGCCGCGAACCTGCAGTAGCGGCGACATGGCGCCTTGACCGGGGAGCCCGGAGGCATAGATACCCGGCCCATGCTGGGAATCGATCTGAAGGGGAAGCGCGCCCTCGTCGCCGGGGTGGCCGACGACGGGGGCTTCGGCTACGCCATCGCGAGGGCCCTCGCCGACGCCGGGGCCTCGGTCTGCGTGGGCACCTGGCCGCCGGCGCTGGGCATCTTCGAGAAGCTCATCGCCCGGGGGAAGGTCGACGGCGCCTTCATCGAGCGGGTCTACCCGCTGGACGCGCTCTACGACACCCTCGAGTCGGTGCCGGACGAGGTGCGGGAGAGCCGCCGCTACAAGGACGCCGGAGACTTCTCGATCCAGGGCCTCGCCGACCGGCTCGTCGCCGACTTCGGCGAGGGGGGCCTCGACATCGTGGTCCACTCCCTGGCGAACGGCCCCGAGGTGAAGAACCCCCTCCTCGAGACCAGCCGGGCCGGCTACCTCGAGGCCATCAGCGCCAGCGCCTACTCCTACGTCTCGATGCTCCAGCGCCTCGGGCCGGTGATGGCGCCCCGCGGAAGCTTCCTGGCCCTCACCTACATGGCCAGCGAGCGGGTGGTCCCCGGCTACGGCGGGGGGATGGCGACGGCGAAGGCCGCCCTCGAGTCGGACACCCGCACCCTGGCCTACGAGGCCGGCCGGAAGTGGGGCCACCGGGTCAACGTGATCTCGGCCGGGCCCTACGCCTCCCGGGCCGCCTCGGCCATCGGCTTCATCGGCGAGATGATCGAGTACTGCAAGGCCAACTCGCCCCTGCCCGAGGCCCTCGAGGCCCGGGAGGTCGGCGCCACCGCGGCCTTCCTCGCCAGCCCCCTGGCCAGCGGCATCACCGGCACCACGGTCTACGTGGACAAGGGCTACCACGCCATGGGCAAGGCGGTGGCCGGCGACGCCAGCCCCGCGTAGCGCGGCCTAGCGCCCCTTCGCCGGGCGGATCAGGTAGTGCCGGCGGCCCACCTCCTCGAAGTCGAGGCGGGTGTAGAGGCGCAGGGCCGGCTTGTTGCCCTGGTCGACGATCAGGCTGACCCGGGTGTGGCCGCGGTCCACCAGGTAGTCGATGGCGGCGCGGGTGAGCGCGCGCCCCAGGCCGCGCCCCTGGTGCTTGGGCCGCACGCCGATGGACTCGATGTGCCCGCCGTCGGCGGTCTCTCGCAGGAAGAGGTAGCCCACGCGCTCGCGGTTCACCTTGGCGAAGCGCACGTGCTCCGGGCGGAAGTCCACCGGGCGGTGCTCCTCGAGATCGTCGGCGTCGTGCCGGATGGCGTCGTCCTGGCCGGCGTAGGCCTCGTTGTGGATGGAGGCCCAGTCGTGGAAGGCCGAGGCGCCGACGAAGCGCTCGATCTTCAGGCCGGGGACGTCCTGATCGGGCAGAGGCCGCCCGGGCAGCTCGCGCTCCATCACCAGGCGGGTGTAGCCCTTCTTGAAGCCGGCCTTGGTGGCGAAGCGCCGGCCGGCCTCCGAGGACTCGTCCACGGTGGTCGTGGCGAACCAGCCGGGATCCCGGGAGGGATCCACCGGCTCGCCCAGGGTGGCCTCCAGCAGGCGGGTGCCGATGCCGGTGCGGCGGTACTCGGGGTGCACGACCACGTAGACCGCGCGGTAGCTCCCGCCCTCCACCCGGGGGGGATCGAAGCGGTAGGAGAAGCCCACGATCTGGCCCGAGGCGGTCTCGGCCACCCGGAAGTGGCTCTCGCTGTCGGCGTAGGGATCGGCGCAGACGTAGCGCCAGCGGGGAGCGTCGAGGTGGGGAGCCCCGGGGTCGAGGGCGCGGATCGCCTCGGCGGCGGCCACGATGCGGTTGACGTCCTCGGGCAGATAGCGCCGCAGGTGGACGGGTCCGGCCTCTGCCGCCGCCTTCTTGCCCCCGGCTCGCCGGCCGGCTTTCTTCTTGCCAGTGGCCACGACCCGGGAATCGTCTCACGACGTCGGTTCTGGAAACAAGCGGCCTTTGTGTGGCCCCCGTGATAAGGCGAGAGAGATGGCTCCCCCTCTCGAAGAAGGCGCACGGGCCCTGGCCTCCCTGGTGATCGACCGCTCCCTGGCGACCCCCGCCGAGGCGCTCCTGCCCCCGGACCTGCTGGCCCGGGTGGTCCTGACCTCCCTGCGGGAGGCGGACGCCGAGCGGCTGCGGGAGAGCCTGGAGGAGGGGTTGGAGCGGCACCGCGGCCGGCTGCAGGAGGTCGCGGCGAAGCGCGGCGACGAGCCCCTGCACGCGCTGCTGCCGGCCGGGGCGGGCAAGCCGCTGGCGGCCCTGGCGGCCGAGGCGCCGATGCCCGAGCGGGAGACCCTGGCCACCCTCCTGGACCACCCGGCGATGCGCGACATCCTCCGGGCCGTGCTGGTCGACACCCTGAGCGGCTTCGCGACGAAGGCCGGGGCCCTCCTCTCCGAGGCCTCGAAGCTCCCGGGCGCCTCCCGGATCCCGGGGAGCGGGCGCCTCTCGGGGGTGCTCGGGGTGGCCAAGGGCGTCGGCTCGGCGCTGGTCGACGAGCTCTCCCGGAAGCTGGAGGGGAGGGTGGGGCCCTTCGTGGACGAGGCCCTCTCCCGGGCCGTGAAGGTGGGGCTCGACGCCATGAGCGATCCCGCCCGGGCCGCCTCCCTGCGGGAGTGGCGCCGCAGCACCGCCGGCGCGGTGCTGGACCTGCCCCTGGAGCTGGCGGTCCGGGAGGCCGGACGCCTCGATCTTTCGGCCCTCTCCCGGGCGTTGACGGGCCTCGTCCTGCAGGTGGCTCGCTGGGAGGAGGCCGAGGAGAAGCTCACCGAGCTGTTGCGGGTCAGCGGGGGCGAGCGCTGGGCGATGCCCCTGGGCGAGCTCCTCGAGGCGGAGGGGATCCAGGCGGCGAGCTGGCGCAGCGAGGTGGAGGCCCACCTGGCCGGGCACCTGGCGGACCTGCTGGCCTCGGAGGAGTGGGCGGCCTGGCTCGGGAAGCACGGTCCGGGGGCCTGAGGGTGAGCCTCCGGCGCAGCGATCGGGCGGGCTTCGTCGAGCGCCTGACGGACTTCTTCGCCCGGGTGCGGGGTGGGGGGCTCGTGCTCTCGCCCCTGGACCTGACCCTGGCCCGGCGCTGGGAGTCCGAGGGGCTGCCCCTGGAGCTCGTCTGCCGGGCCATCGAGGCGGCGGCGGAGGCGCACCGGCAGGCGAACCCGGCCCTGCCCGTGCCGCGGCACCTGAAGTACTATGCCGCGGCCGTGGACGAGGCCGTGGAGGCCGCCCGAGAGAAGTCCCTCGGGAAGCGAGAGTGATGACGATGGTGGAAGCGATGCCAGAAGAGATCTGCCCGGTCTGCGAGGGCTCGGGACGTGAGCTCTTCGAGCGCGAGGGCGCGACGGTGGTGCGCACCTGCGCCTGCCAGGCCGCGCGGGTGGGGCAGCGCCTCTTCGAGGCGGCGCGGATCCCCCGCATCCTCCACGACTGCGGGATCGAGCAGGCCCCCCTCGAGGCGAACGACCGCTTCTTCCTCCCCCAGAGCAACCCCCAGAAGAAGGCCCTGGAGGCCGTCCGGCACTTCGTCGAGACCTACCCCGAGGAGCGCGGCTCCCGGCGCGGCTTCCTGCTCATGGGCAAGCCCGGCACCGGCAAGAGCCACCTCCTGGCCGGCGCCCTGCGGGAGCTCACCCTGCGGCACCACATCCCCTGCCGCTACGTCGAGTTCTTCCACCTCCTCTCCGAGCTCAAGGAGGGCTACTCCCGCGGGAAGTCCGAGCTGGAGATCATCGCCCCCCTGGTCGACGTCGAAGTCCTGGCCGTCGACGAGCTGGGCAAGGGGCGCGGCTCGGAGTGGGAGCTCTACGTCATGGACGAGATCATCTCTCGCCGCTACAACGCCGGAAAGGCTACGCTTTTCGCCACCAACTACACCCTCGACAAGAGGACCACGCTGGAGACCATGGGCCGCTACGTGAAGACCGGGACGGCGCGCGACGCCGAGCGCCTGACGGCCGAGACCCTCGAGGAGCGGGTGGGGGTGCGGATCTTCAGCCGGCTCTACGAGATGTGCGAGCTGGTCGACATGGGCTCCGAGACCAAAGACTACCGACGTGCGTGACGAGCTCTTCCAGAAGTCCTGCGGGGTCGTGCCGGTGCGCCTCGTCGACGGCGAGCCGCGCTACCTGCTGCTCCACTCGGGGCTGGTGCGCAACCCGAAGGCAACCTGGGAGTTCCCCAAGGGCTCGATGGAGGAGGGCGAGAGCCCCATCCAGACCGCCCGGCGCGAGTGCCGGGAGGAGACGGGCCTCTGCGAGGTGAGGGTGGTCGAGGGCTTCTTCGCCCTGGACACCTACTCCTTCCGGCGGGAGGGCCGCCGCATCCAGAAGCAGGTCTCTTACTTCCTGGGCATCGTCGACGACCCCTCGGGCCTCAAGGCGGAGCCCGACGGCCGGGAGCACGTCCTCGACGCCGAGGGGGAGTGGGCGCGCTGGCTCTCCTACGAGGACGCCCGCACGACCCTCTACCACGAGGGGCAGCGGGCCGTGCTCGCCTGCGCCCACGCCCACCTCGTCGCGTTGAAGATCCTCGAGGAGCGCGCCGCCCCGGCCCCGGCTCCCCAGGAGGCCCCGTGATGCGCTGTCCGATCTGCGAGGCCCCCGCCGGCCCCCGCTCCGGAAACCCCGCGGCGCCCTTCTGCAGCGAGCGCTGCCGGCTGATCGACCTGGGCCGCTGGCTCGACGGCGACTACCGCATCCCCGGGTCGCCCGCGGCGGTGCCCGAGGAGGTGCCGGGGCAAGAGGAAGATCCTGAATGGCCAGGATATTCGTGACCCGCCGGCTCCCCGGGGACGCCCTCGAGCGCCTCCGGGAGGCCCACGAGCTCGAGATCCGCGACGCCGACACGCCCATCGGCCGGGAGGAGCTGATCGCGGGCGCCCGCCGCTCCGAGGTGGTGATCTGCGCGCTCACCGACCGGATCGACGCCGGGGTGCTCCACCCCGGGCTGAAGGTGGTGGCGAACTACGCCGTGGGCGTGGACAACATCGATCTCGCGGCCGCGCGGGAGGCCGGGGTGGTCGTGACCAACACCCCGGACGTCCTGACGGACGCCACCGCCGACCTCGCCTTCGCCCTGCTCCTGGCGGCGGCCCGCCGCCTGCCCGAGGCCGAGCGCTTCCTGCGGGCCGGGCGCTGGGAGGGCTTCCGCGCCTCGGCGCTCCTGGGCCGCCGGGTGGCCGGAGCCCACCTCGGGGTGGTCGGCGCCGGCCGGATCGGCCAGGCCGTGCTCTCCCGGGGGAAGGGCTTCGGGATGGAGCTCTCCTACTGGAGCCGAGAACCAAAGGATCCGGCCCGGGTCAGCGGCGCAACCCACCGGCCCCTGGACGAGCTGCTGGAGCGCTGCGACTTCGTCAGCCTCAACGTGGCGCTGACCCCCGAGACCCGGCACCTCCTCGACGCCCGGCGCCTCGAGCGCATGAAGCCCGGGGCGGTGCTGGTGAACACCTCCCGGGGTCCGGTGGTGGACGAGGCGGCCCTGGCCCGGGTGCTGGCCGAGGGGCCGCTCTTCGCGGCCGGCCTCGACGTCTACGAGGAGGAGCCCCGGGTCCACCCGGCGCTCCTCGAGCTCGAGAACGTCGTGCTCATCCCCCACCTCGGCAGCGCCACCGACGTCTGCCGGGAGGCCATGGTCGAGCTCTGCGTGGACGGGGTCGAGGCGGTCCTCGCCGGGCGCGAGCCCGCCAACCGGGTGATCTAGATGTACGTGGACCTGCACCTGCACCTCCTGCCCGGGGTGGACGACGGCGCCCGGGACCTGGACGAGTCCCTGGCCATGGCGCGCCTCCTCTGCGAGCGCGGCTACGAGCGGGCGGCGGTGACCCCTCACATCCGCCCCGGCTTCTTCGACAACGAGGCGGGGGCCCTCCGGGAGGTCCTCGCCGGCGTGCGGGCGGCCCTGAGCGAGGCCGGGATCCCGCTGGAGCTCGTGGAGGGGGCGGAGCACTACCTCTCCCCGGAGGTGATCGAGCTGCTGCTGGCCGGCGAGGGGCTGCCCCTGGGCGGCACCACCCACGTCCTGCTGGAGGCCCCCCTGGAGGGACCGGTGCCGGTCCTGGAGCAGGTCGCCTTCCAGCTGGAGGTCGGTGGCCTGCGGCCCCTCTTCGCGCACCCCGAGCGCTGCGCCTGCCTCCAGGACCTGGAGCGGGCCCGCGGCCTGCACGAGCGCGGCGTGCGCTACCAGCTGGATCTCGGCTCCCTGGCGGGGGCCTACGGCCGGGCGCCGAAGAAGTGGGCCCGGCGGCTCCTGGAGGAGGGGCTCTACTCCGTCGCGGGCAGCGACCTGCACCGCGCCGAGCAGGGCAGGAAGCTCCTGGCGCGCTGGCAGGAGACGCTGATCGACCGGATCGGGGAGGACGCCGCCCGGCGCCTCCTCTCCGAGAACCCCGGGCGGCTGCTCCGAGGGGAGGCCCTGGCGTGAAGCACGGCAAGTCGCTCCTCCGGGCCTTCATCGGCTGCGTGGTCAGCGCCTTCTTCATCTGGCTGACCCTGCGCGGCAAGGACCTCGGCGCCATCTGGGAGTCGGCCAGGAGCGCCGACTACTCCTACCTCGTCTACTACGTGGGCACCCTGCTGCTCATCCACCTGCTGCGGGTCTTCCGCTGGGGGATCCTCCTCGAGCGGCTGGGGGCCGTGCGCTTCTCCCGCCTCAACCGGGCCGGGGCCATCGGCGCCGCCGCCCTGATGACCTTGCCCTTCCGGCTGGGGGAGTTCGCGCGGCCCTACCTGATCTCGGACCGGGGCGCGCCGCCGGGGGAGGGTGAGACCCCGATCCGGATGAGCGCCGCCCTCTCGACCATCGTCGTCGAGCGGATCATGGACGGCCTGACGACCTCGGCGGTGCTGATCGTCTCGCTCCTGCTCACGGTGGGGCAGAGCAACGAGACCGAGCAGGTGACCTGGCTGCGCTACGGGGCCCTCGGCATCGCCGCGATCTTCGGCGGCGCCGGCGTCACCCTGCTGATCCTGCTCTGGCAGCGGGAGCGCGCCGTGGGCCTCATCCGCAGGATCGTCGCCCTGGTCTCGGAGCGCCTGGCGGAGCGGGTGGTGGCGATCCTGGACGGCTTCCTCGGCGGCGTGGCGCAGTTCCCGCGGCCGGCCCGCTTCCTGCTCTTCCTCGTCCTGACGGTGGTCTACTGGGGCGTGAACGGGGCGGGCATGGTCCTGCTGGCCCGGGGCTTCGGGATCTACCTGACTCTCGAGCAGGGCTACGCCGTGCTGGGGGTGCTGGTCATCGGCGTGATGATCCCCGCCGGGCCCGGCATGGTGGGCACCTTCCAGTTCTTCGTGCTGCTCGGCCTGGGGCTCTTCCTGCCGGCCGAGCAGGTGGCGGAGTCGGGGATGGCCTACGCCAACGTGCTCTGGGCGGCGCAGTTCGGGCAGCAGGTCGGCCTCGGCCTGATCTTCCTGCTGCTCAAGCCCGGCAGCGTCCGGGCCTTCGTCCCCGAGCCGGAGCCCTAGAGAGCAGGGAACCGAACCCGCAGGGTTCGCCCGCACACCTTCTCCGACAGGCGGTCGATTTGTTGACGGGATCCGATCGCGTGATACGGCCTGTAACAGGATCGATCATCACGCTGCAGGAGGAGCCGTGAGCGAATACACCCCCGAGAACCCCGAGACCTTCGACCCCGAGGCCCAGGACATCGTCTCCGGCCCCGAGCGCCAGCCCCGCCGGGGCAGGAGCGTCCCCACGAACGTGCTCATCCCGATGGTGCACCGGGAGGCCCTCCGCCGGCTCTCGGCGGTCACCCGGGTGTCCCAGAGCGAGTACCTGCGGGAGGCCGTCACCGACCTGCTGCGCAAGTACCGGCACGTCGTGGACGAAGAGCGGTCCCGCAAGGACCGGCTGGCTGGATAGGGCGAACCCTTCGGGTTCGGGCCCCTCTCTCTATTGGAGCTCGGCCGCGAAGCGGTGGCGCAGGGCGATCCGGCCCCGGGCGGGGATCTTCCCCGCGGAGCTGGTGCCCACGTCCAGCTTCACCAGGCGGCTGCGCTCGATCATCAGGGTGGCGGCGCCCAGGGGCAGCTCCTCGAGGTACTTCGCCTTGATGGTGAAGGCGCCGTCGTCCTTGGCCCGGCAGACGACCCGGCTCTCGGCGGCGGAGAGGACCACGAAGAGCTCGTCCTCGGGATCGGTCGAGGCCGGGGCCCAGGTGAGGTCGAGGTCGGTGGTGGAGGGCAGCACGGCCGTCCCGGGGCCCGGGGTCACGAAGCCCAGGGTCTCCATGGAGAACTCGGCGGGCGCGATCAGGTTGACCGAGAAGGGCGGGGCCTCCATGCCGTCGGTGCGCAGCTGGTAGCCGCCGCCGGGCTGGTAGTCGATCTCGCCGGACTCGAAGCGGGCCGTGTAGCCGGTGCCCTCCCCGAAGGCGGGGGCGGTGGCGGTCAGGGCCTGCTCGCCGGCGGGGCCCCCCAGGTAGGCGGGCCCCGGATCCATCAGGCGCAGCACCGCCACGTCGGAGGCCACCCCGGTCTCTACCCGGCAGACCTCCAGCGCGGCGTCCACGGCCGGGGCGGCGACCGCCGAGATCCCGGCCCGGTCCAGGCCCATCCAGGCCGGCGCCTTGTCGGCGTCGATGACCACCGCCGAGGCGAGGGTCACGGCGTAGGTCGGATCACCGCTGCGCTCGAAGGCCACGTCGAGGTAGGCCCCGAGGGGACCCTGCCCGCAGGCTGCGCTGGAGGCGGCCAGGGCGAGGAGAGCGAGGGAGGAGAGTGGGGCAGCGGGACGTAGCATGGGCCGGATCCTCGACGCCCTCCCGGCAGGATGTCAACGGCGGCCGGTCGGCCTAGGACACCCGGCGGAGGCGATGGGCCGCGAGCTGGTGGGCTGGCGTGACCAGCCGGCGGAAGGCCAGCAGGGCGGCGATGAGGGAGCCGATGGCCGCCCCCGCCGCGATCATGAACATGACCACGATCTGGTACTTCACCGCCTGCATGGGGGGCTCGCCCGCCAGGATCTGGCCGGTCATCATCCCGGGCAGGGTGACGATCCCCGCGACGGTCATCACGTTGAGGATGGGCACCATCCCGGTGCGGGCGGCCTCGGCGACGATCGGCCGGGTGGCCTCCCAGCCGGTGGCCCCCAGGGCCAGCCAGCCCTCGACCTCGACCCGGCGGGTGTCGAGATCGGCGGTGATCCGATCCAGGCAGAGCGAGAGGCCGGTGAGGGTGTTGCCCAGCACCATCCCCATCAGGGGGATGAGGTAGCGGGGCTCGTACCAGGGGTCCACGCCGATCACGATCTCGGTGACGGTGAAGGTCACCAGGACGCAGCTCACCGAGACGGCGAGGAGGGCGTCGAGCCAGATCCCCCGGTAGCGGCGGCCCGTCCGGCGCACGCCGGCGATGCCGGCGTTGACGACCATCGAGAGGAGGATGGCCGCGATCACCCACCAGCGGTCGAGGGCGAAGACCCAGCGCAGGACCAGGCCCACCAGGAGGAGCTGCACCACCGTCCGCGCCGCGGCGACGGCGATCCGCCGCTCCAGCCCCAGGCGCAGGGCGAGGGAGACCCCGCCGGCGACGGCCACCAGGCTGCTGGAGAGGAGGATGTCGAAGGCGGTGATCGGCAGGGTGTTCACGGTGTCCCCACCGGGAGGGTGCGGGTGCAGAGGCGCTCGGCGAGCTCGGGGTCGTGGGTGACGAGCACCGCCGCGCGCTCACCGCCGGCGTGCCAGCGCTGGAGCGCCGCCGCCGCGGCCTCCTTGGCCTCGGGGTCGAGGGCGCTGGTGGGCTCGTCGAGGAGCAGCACCCGCGGCTCGAGGTAGAGCGCCCGGATCAGGCTCATCCGCTGCTGCTCGCCCACCGAGAGCTCGCCGAGGGGCCGGTCGAGCGCCCCGGGCGGCAGCTCGAGGGAGCCCAGGAGCGCGTCGAGCCGCGCCTCGTCGAGGGCCACGCCGCCGCCGCTCTGGAAGCCGGCGATCCGCGTGAGCACCTCCCGGCCGGAGCAGGCGAAGGCCGGGGGGAGCTGGGGCAGGTAGACCACCTGGCGGCGGTAGGCGGGCAGGGCGCTGGCCTCGACCGGGCGGCCCTCGAGGGCGAGAGTGCCCTTCGCCCGGGCCTCCAGGCCGGCCACCGCGCGCAGGGTGGTGGTCTTGCCGCTGCCGGAGGGGCCGCCCAGCCGGACGAACTCGCCGGGCGCCAGGTGCAGATCGAAGGCCCCGGGGAGGAAGGGGACCTCGATGCCGGTGGCCTTCAGCATCGGGCGCCCCGACCTAGAAGTGCTCGCCGAGGTCGGCGTGGGGCCGGGCCACCCGCTCGATCTGCTGCAGCATCCCGGGGGTGGTGGCGGCGGCGGCGGCCTCCAGGGCCGCGTCGAGATCCTCGAGGCTGCCCGAGAGGAAGAACCAGCCCTTGCCGCCGAGCTGGTTGGCCAGCTCCAGGCGGGTGGCGGTCACCGCGGCGGCCTTGCAGGCGGCGTCCAGCGCGGCCACCGCCGAGGCGGAGGTGAAGCACTCGACGATCGCCACGGCGTCCCACTCGACGCCCACCGGCTCGCCCTCGAGGAGCGAGAGGAGGTTCGCGTGGGGACTCGGCAGGAAGACCTCGTCCAGGAGGGTGCTGCCGGCGACGGCCTTGCCCTCGAGGTAGGCCGCCTCGACCTCGCCCACGCCGCCTCGCAGCCGGATCAGGTAGCGGCCGGGGGAGACGCTCCGGGCCTCGACGATCTCGACCACGGCCTTCTTGGCCATGGCGTCCACCGCGAGGAGTCCGCGGGCGATGGAGTCGAGCTCCAGGAGCGCGAGAGCGTGTCCTTCCATCGCGTCCGTCAGACGATCCGGAAGTGTTCCTTCAACACGCAGCGCCGCTCGCGAGTGAAGGAACGGGCCGTGGTCAGCCCCTCACCGGTGGGCGAGGCGATGGTGAAGGAGGTGAAGCCCTCGCCCCCGTAGCCCATGCCGGCCAGGCAGGGGGCGTTCTTCACGAAGATCGAGGTGTTCACCGCCCGGGCCATCTTGCTCATGGCGTCGATGTTCCGCGAGTACATCGTCGCGGTGTGGCCGTAGCCGTGCTCGACGCGCACCGCCATCTCGATGCCGGCCTCGACGTTCGGCACCCGCACCAGGGGGTGGAGCGGCATGAGCTGCTCGTGCTGGACGAAGGGGTGGGCCTCGTCGACCTCGGCGATGACCAGCCGGGGGTCGCCGCTGACCTTCACGCCGATCCCCTCGAGGAGGACCTTGGCGTCCTTGCCGATGAAGTCGCGGTTGATGTGGTTGTCGGGGGTGACGATCAGCTTCTCCATCTTGGCGAGCTGAGCGCCCTTCACCTCGACGCAGCCGAGGTCGATGAGGCGCGCCTTGAAGGCGTCGAAGACCTCGTCGACGATCAGGGTCTCCTTCTCGGAGATGCAGACGATGTTGTTGTCGATCGAGGCGCCGGCCATCAGGTTGCGGGCCGCGTGATCGATGTTGGCGGTCTCGTCCACCAGGCAGGGCGGGTTGCCGGGGCCCGCGCAGATGGCGCGCTTCCCGGACTGCATCGCCGCCTTCACCACGGCGCCGCCGCCGGTGACCACCACCAGGCGGATGCCGGGGTGGGTCATGAGGGCCTGGGCGCTCTCGATGGTGGGGGTGCCCACCATCGCGATCAGGTTGTCGGGGCCGCCGGCCGAGACGATGGCCTCGTTGAGCAGCTCGACGTGGAAGCGGCTCGTCGCCTTGGCGCCGGGGTGGACGTTGAAGACCACGGCGTTGCCGCCGGCGATCATGCCGATGGCGTTGCAGAGGATGGTCTCGGTGGGGTTGGTGGAGGGGGTGATGGCCCCGATGACCCCGTAGGGCGCCCGCTCGATGATCGTGAGCCCGTCGTCCCCGGAGTAGGCCTCGGGACGCAGGATCTCGGTGCCGGGGGTCTTCTCGACCACCAGCGTGTTCTTCTTGATCTTGTCCTCGTAGCGGCCGAGGCCCGTCTCGTCGACGGCGCGGCGGGAGAGCTCCGGGATGTGCCGCCGGGTGACGTCGCGCATGGCGGCGATCATCCGGTCCCGGGTCTCGAGGCTGGTCATCCAGTGCAGCTCTTCGTAGGCCGCGTGGGCCGCGGCCACCGCCGAGTCGATGTCCTCGAAGATGCCCTTGCGGCCCCGGAGGATCGCCGGCGGCGGCTTGATGGACCGCCCGATGACGTAGTTGGGGGAGGCCGGCGACTCGGCCAGGGCGAAGCGATCCTCGAGGAAGGTCGGGCTGCGGTGCGCGCCGGCCGCGCCGGCGGCGATCGTGGCGGTGCCCTCCACGACCGGCAGGGAGCCGGCGCTCGGACCGACGTTGCTGCCGAGGGTGCCGTCGGCCACGAGGCGGCTCACCACCGCCTCGACGATCTGCCGGACCCGGGTCTCGTCGTACTGGCTCATGCGGACCTACTTCCGATAGGTGGTCGTCTCGCCGACCGCGACCTCGTCGACGATGGCCATGATGGTCGCGTCCACCGGCCGGTCCCTCGTCTGGAGGGTCTGCCGGGCGGAGGAGCCGCTCGCGTAGAGCACCACCTCGCCCACGCCGGAGCCGACCGCGTCGGCGGCGACCACCGTGGCCCCGGTGAGCTGCCCCCGCTCGTCCATGGCCTTGACGACCATGAAGCGCAGGGACTCGAGCGTCTCCTCCTTGCGGGTGGAGACCACGGTCCCCACCACCTTGCCGAGCAGCATCTAGGGGTCCTACTCGCCGTCGCCGTTGCGACCCAGCGGAAGCACGGCGTCGATGTTGGCGTGCGGACGAGGGATCACGTGGACGCTGACCAGCTCGCCGACGCGCTCGGCGGCGCGGGCGCCCGCCTCGGTGGCGGCCTTCACCGCGGCGACGTCGCCCCGGACCACTGCCGTCACGTAGCCACCACCGATCTTCTCGTAGTTCACGAGGTCGACCTTGGCGGCCTTAACCATGGCGTCGGAGGCCTCGACCATTCCGACGAAGCCCCGGGTCTCGATCATGCCGAGCGCATCAGCCATTTCTTTCGTTCCTCTCGTTGCTGGGGGGTAGCCCCGTTTGAGTCGTTACTTCTTCTGCACCTCGACGCCCTCGATGCTCTCGATGGCGGCGGTGCAGGCGGCAGCGGCCGAGTCGATCTCGGCCTCGGTGCCGCTCATGTAGAGGCGGCCGAAGGCGCCGAAGAAGCGCATCTCGACCAGCTTCACGTCGGCGGCCTTCTCGGCCTCGTTCGCCGCGAAGGCGGCGTAGCCGGCCGGCTCGCACTCGAAGATGAAGAGGGACTCGCCGGGCAGGATCATGCTGCCGTAGCGGATCCGGTTGAGGAGCTGCGCCTGGTAGGGCTCGACGTTCCGGATGATCTGGCTCGTCGCCACCCGGGGGCGCATTCGATCGGTCTCCTTGAGACCGAGGTGGTCCAGGATGGCCTCACCCGCCGAGCGGACCTCACCCTGATCCTCGTGGTGGAGCTCGAGGGCGCCGAAGGCCCGCTCGACCACCATCGCCGCCGGCGCGACCTTGGTGGCCTTCAGCGCGGCGTCGGTGAGGGTGTTGATCGCCATCCCCGGGGCGATCTCGATGAAGAGGGACGCGACGAAGGGCACGGGCAAGAAGCCGCGCGATCCGGTCCCGATGAAGGACGCCAGCTGGGGCTGCATGGAGTCCAGGAAGCTGTAGGTACGTAGCGTGACGCTCAAAGTTGCCACCTCCGGCGGCCTGCGGTGGTAGCACCGTACCCGGGGGCGGTCAACGGAGGTCCGAGGCCGCTTTCCCCGGATGCCCGCCTACAGGTATCAAGGAAGGGTGAGGAAGCTGCTGGCAACCCTGCGGGCCCCCGGGGTGGGGCTCCTGACGATCCTGGTCCTGGGGTCGCCCGCGTCCCTGTGGGCGCAGGAGGCAGGGGAGGAGTCCGCCCGCCCGGTGGCGGTCGTCGGGGAGGAGGGCAGCGCCTACCGCCTCCAGACCCGGCCCGGGCGGATCGTCCTGGGCAAGGATCAGAAGATCACCTTCCTGGTGGAGGCCCCCGAGCCCGAGGGACCCCGGCGGCCCCTGCGCGCCAGCGTGAACGTGGGGCAGGTGGGCAAGATCGTCCGGCAGAAGCCCGGCCGCTACGCCGTGACCTACCTGCCGCCGAAGAAGGCCTTCCCCCAGGTGGCCATTCTGGCGCTCTGGCGGGAGACCGGCATCGACGCCTCGGTGGCCTTCTTCCGGATCCCCCTCCTGGGCAGCGCCAAGATCCCCATCGACGCGGTGCCCGGCGCGACGGTCGTCGCCGACGTCGGGGGGGTGGTCTCGGCGCCGGTGAAGGCCGGGCCCAGCGGCAAGGTCGAGCTGAAGCTGGTGGTGCCGCCGGGGGTGCCCGTCGCCCTGCTCAAGATGTCGGTGCCGGGGGAGGCCGATCGGGCCGGCACCTATCCCCTGACCGTGCCGCCCTTCAACCGCATGACGATGGCCGCGGTGCCCCACGCGGTGCCGGCCGACGGGAAGAGCCAGGCCCGGATCCTGGTCTACTACGACGCCTTCGGCAGCAAGGCGCTCGATCCCAAGGGGCTGCTGCTCCAGGCCAACACCGGCCACCTCTCGCCGCTGGCGGCCCGCGGCCAGCTCCTGGCCTCGGTCTGGACCGCGCCCGAGCGCACCACCAAGGCCAAGGTGGCCCGCTTCACCGCCGCCGCGAAGCCGGACCCCGCCAGCCAGGCCAGCGCCAAGATCCGCCTGGGGCCGCCGGCGCCCTCGCAGGTGGTGGTCGAGGCCCAGCCGGAGCGCATCCTCGGCGACGGCAAGGAGAAGGTCTCCGTCACCTTCCACGTCCTCGACGAGGAGGGCCTCGGGGTCAGCGGCCTCAAGGTGAAGGTGAAGGCCGATCTGCCCGGCACGGGCGGGGCGGCCCAGGGGCTGACCGCCCTGGGCGGGGGCAAGTACCGCTTCGAGATCTCGCCGATCACCTTCCGTCCCAAGGTCCGGCCCGATCGCCCCTACCACGCCCGCCTCACGGTGCAGGCCGGCGAGGTGGTGGGCGAGGCGAAGGTGCGGGTCGATCCCTGGATCCCCGAGCGGGTGGAGGTGACCCCCGAGCGCCTGGGGCTGGTCGCGGACGGCAGGACCCGCGCCGCCCTGCGGGTGAGGGTCCTCGACGCCCGGGGCCGGATCATCACCGGCTTCCCGGTGGAGGCCACCGCCAGCCACGGCACCCTCGACGCCGAGCCCACCCGCGCGCCGGACGGCAGCCTCACCTATGGCTACCGGCCTCCGCGGATCGAGCAGACCTCGATCGGCAGCGAGGGCGAGCTGCAGACGGTGGACGGCCAGGTGCAGGTGAAGGTGGGCGATCTCGAGAGCACCGTGCCCCTGCGCCTGACCCCCGAGAGCCGGGTGGTCGGCGGCGAGCCCTCCTTCGTCGAGGTGGCCGGCGGCTACGGCACCAACCTCGGCAGCCTCCTGGGGCCCCGGCTGCGCCTCGCCGCGGGCACCCGGCTGCTGCGGGCGGGGCGCTTCCTCTTGGAGCTGGGCGCCGGCCTGGGGGGCGCCCAGGGCAGCGCGGCCCTCACCTGGAGCAGCGGCAGCGGCGGCGCCGACGGATGGCTGCAGGTCTGGGAGGCGTGGGCCCAGGGCGAGCTGCGCCTGGCCCTCGTGGGCACCCTCTGGCGGGTCGAGCTGGTCGGCGCCGGCGGTGCGGGCTACCTCCACACGAGCGCGGCCTGGGGTGGGGGCGAGCCCGCCACCTACCAGGCGATCGCCCCCTCGGTGGAGGGGCGCCTCGGCTTCGGGATCACCCTCGGGCCCGGCCGGATCTCCCTCTCGGCGGGCTACGCCCGGCGCCTCCACGAGGAGAGCGCCGCCGCGCCGACCTCGGGGCTGGCCCTCGGCGGGGCCGTCGGCGGCCTCTTCGGAACCCTCGGCTACCGGCTGGAGATGTGATCGATGCGCCCTTGTTTCAGAGCGGGGCTCGGCTCGCTGCTCCTCCTCGGCCTGGCCGCCCTCGTCGGCGGCTGTGAGCCCGAGCAGAGCTCTCCCGTCCCCGCCCTGAGCGGCCTCACCCCCGAGCGCCTGCCCGCGGGCGCGCTGGCCACCTTCGTCGTGCGGGGCGAGAACCTCCTGCCCGGCGCCCGCGTGGATCTGGACGAGGGCACCGTCACGACCCTCCTGGAGAGCGACCCCTTCGTGATCCGGATCGGCTCGGTCGAGCTCGCTTCGGTGACCTGGGTCGACGCCGGCACCCTCACCGGCGTGCTCGACACCGCCCTGCCGGTGGGGCGCCATCCCCTGGAGGTGGTGACCCCGGGCGGCGCGCTGCTGCGCCTGGACGACGCCCTGGAGGTGCTCGACTCCCGGCGCCCCACGGTGACGATCCTCGACCCGGGGGGCGCGGATCAGGTCCACCCGGGGGAGACGATCCGGGTGCGGATGCGGGGGGAGGACGACGAGCGCCTCGCCGCCCTGGAGCTGGGCAGCTGCCTGGGAGACGCCAGCGGCTGCGCGCCGCTCGATCCCCTGCGCCGGGACCTGCCGGCGGGGCTGACCACCCGGGAGGAGGCCTTCGATCTCGTCGTGGACGCGGCGGCGAGCGAGGGGCAGGTCCTGGTGATCGAGGCCCACGCCGAGGACGGGGAGGGGAACCGCTCCACCGCGCGGGTGCGGGTGCCGGTGCTGGAGGCGGTCGCCCTCGACGCGATCGCGCCCGTCGAGGGAGGCGAGGCCGGCGGGACCCAGGTGACGATCACCGGCGCCGGCTTCGATCACCTGACCCGCTTCCTCGTCGGCCTGCAGAGCCAGCCGGCGACCCTGGTGGCCGTGCCGGCCGTGGTCGACGATCCCACCCGGGCGATCGTGACGATGCCCGCGGGGCAGGGGAGCGTGGATCTGGTGGCCGAGCGGGGCTCCGCCACCACCGTCCTCCTGGACGCCTACACCTACCGCCCCGGCCCCGCGATCATCGCGGTGGTGCCGCCCGTCGGGCGGGCCGATCTCGATCAGACCGTGCAGCTGCAGGGCCAGCGCCTGGCCGACGCGCCGGTCGAGGTCCGGGCGGACGGTACGCTCCTGCACCCGGCCTCCGTCGCGGCGAACCGCGTCGAGGTGGTGGTGCCGGCGGGCACCCCGGGGGACGCGACCCTCACGGTGCGCACCCTCTACGGCGAGGCCAGCGTCACCTACACCCGCCGCGGGGCGCCGGTGATCACCGGCCTCGAGCCCGACGGGGCCCCGGAGGCGGGCGGGATCGAGGTCTCGGTGCTCGGCTCCGGCTTCGTCGGCGACGGCTCCACCCGGATCGAGCTGGGCGGGATCTCGATCCAGCCCACGGCCCTCGCCGCCGATCGGCTCCGCTTCCTGGCGCCTCCCGGGGTGGGGGTGCAGTCCCTCCGGGTGGTCTCCGGCCAGCACCCCCCGAGCGACCTCCATCCCTTCCCCTATCATCCGCCGCCCTGCGTGGAGTCGCTTAGCCCCGACCAGGGGCCGACCGAGGGAGGGATGACCGTCACCCTCTCCGGGCGGGACTTCACGCCGACCACCACCGTCAGCCTGGGAGGCCGCGCCGTCTCCGCGACCTACGTCGACGAGGCCACCCTCCAGATCGTCACCCCCGCGACCACGAACGACGGCCCGGAGACCCTGGCGGTCGCTAGCCCCGAGGGCGGCCTGGGGACCTGCACCGTGGAGTACTGGCGCAACAACACGCCCCTGATCACGAACGTCGCGCCCACGGCGGTGCCCGCCGGGCAGGTCACCCGGGTCACCTTGTGGGGCTCGGACTTCCTGGACCCCGGCACCACCACCGTCACCTTCGGCGGCGTGCCCGGGACCGTCGTCTCCCAGGAGCCCGACCGGCTGGTGGTCGACGCGCCGGCCCAGCCCCCGGGCAGCGCTCCGATCACGGTCACCAGCGCTTACCAGAGCGACGGGGAGTGGCTCTTCTTCACCTACACGAGCGCGCCCGTCGTCACCGCGCTGACCCCGGCGGACGGCCCGACCTCCGGCGGGACGCTGGTCACCGTCACCGGCGGCGGCTTCGACTCCGCCAACACCTACGAGACGACGCTGGGCGGGACGACGGTGACCCTGACCTACCTCTCCCCGACCAGCCTCCAGCTCACCACGCCGCCGGGGGGGCCGGGGATCGCCGACTTCCCCCTGCGGGAGAACGGCACCGAGGTCTCCTCGCTCTTCCGGGGGTGGACCTACAACGCGGCGCCGAGCTGCTCGGGCATCGCCCCCGGGGGCGGCCCCCTCGAGGGGGGCGACACCCTCACCCTGACGGGCACGGGCTTCCGCGACGACGCGACCCTCACCGTCCTCTTCGGGACGATCCCGGCGGCCTCCACCACCTTCGTCGACGCGAGCCACCTCGAGGTCGTCTCGCCGGTGGGGGTGAGCGTGGGCGAGGTCGCGATCTCCATCGAGAGCGTCCGCCACGATCCCGGCGGCGGGTGCAGCTGGTACTGGGGCGCGCCCCGCCTCCACCTCGCCTCCCCCTCGGCCGGGGAGGCGCTCCCGGTCGGCAGGCCGATCGGGGTCGTGCTGGCGGCCACCGGCGCCGGCGATCCCATCGAGGCGCTCCGGGCCAGCATCGATCACGGCGCCATCGGCGCCAGCGTCGCCGTGCCCTCGCTGCTCGAGGCCGTCGAGGTGCTCGAGCTGACCATCGTCCCGGGCACCGCGCCGGGGACGCCGGTGAAGATCTACCCGCAGGTCCTCCTGGGCGGCGGGCGCCTCGTCAGCGGCGTCCCCCTGGAGGCCGTCGTGGAGAGCAGCGGCGTGCAGGGCGCGCTCGCCCTCGCGCCGGCCAGCCTCTCGCTGGTGCCCGGCGAGGTCGCGGGCCTGGAGCTGCGCGATCTCCACGGTGACGCGCCTCCCCGCGCCCTGGCCGCCGGGGACTACACCTGGGAGAGCCTCGGCCCCGCGGTGGAGGTCTCGAGCGAGGGCCTCGTCCGCGGCGTCCTCCCCGGGAGCGCGACGGTGATCGCCTGGGATCCCGCCAGCGGCCGCTCCGCCGCCGCCCGGATCGTCGTCGAGGAGCGGCGCACCCGCCTGGCGGCGGGCGACCTCCTCCTCGCCGTGGGGCAGGGCTTCACCCTGAGCTTCACCGACACCGACGCCTCCGGCACGGTCGACCTCTCCGCCGACGCGCTCACCTTCTGGGCCAGCTCGGATCCGGCGGTGGCCACGGTGGACGCGGTGGGCGCGGTGCTGGCCCTGGCGCCGGGGACGACCACGATCAGCGCCGACTACGCCTCCGGCACCCTCGTCGCCTCGGTCGAGGTGCGGGTCGGCGGCGCGGGGGCGGGGGAGGGCGTCAGCCTGCCGGCGGGCACCCACCTGGCCGGCGGCACCCTCGCCCTGGAGGGCCTCGACCTCGCGCCCGGCGCCCTCCTGCGCGCCGCGGGCGCCGCCTGCCTGCGCCTCGAGCTCGGCGCCGGGGGGCTGACCCTCCCGGTGGGGGCCCGGATCGACACCACGAGCGAGCCGGGGATCCTCGCCGAGGGCAGCGGCTGGCTGCCTCCCACGGGCGGCGCCGGGGGCGCCGGCCTCGCCGCGGGCGGCGCGGGCGGGGACGGCAGCGACGGCGCTGGCGCGAGCGACGGCCTCGGCGCCTCGGCCGGCCTGGGCGGCAGCG
>JARGFU010000032.1 GCA_029210625.1 Deltaproteobacteria bacterium
CGAAGGTCGCCGCCTGATCAAACTTTTTGATCCACGACATTTGACAATATCTCGTCGCCGATGGACTCTTTGCAGAGTCCACCGCCGTGGATCTGGTGGAAGAAATGCAATAGGACCCGTGCCGATCCAACCTCGTTCCGGTCGTAGTTGTCGATGAGCACCGGCAGTACGATCCTGTCGAACAGAGGGTGCCGAATCGGAAACGACTGTGCGGGTGGCTCCAAAACGGCCTCTGTGAGCGTCTCCGCGAATGAGCTACGCACTTCTGGTGGGTAGGACTCCAGCCGGGACACGAGCCGGGCGAGCACCGGCATTGCTTCGCGGCGGATACCGTCGCGCTCAAGCTGGACGTATTCGTCCCAGATGGCCCGATCGACATCCCGAAGAACGTTTCCGGCGCGATCCAGCGAGGTCACGGGGACGGCTCCGAACTTGGGCGACCTTGCACGTACACGTATCCGCGGTCAGCCGGTGGGCATTGGTCATTCCAACCGAATGCCGCGAGCGTCGCTCGAGCGAGGTCCCGAATCCGCTCCCACACGGGACTGGCGTGCAGCGCATCTTCGGTCCAGTTCTCTGCATTGGCTCCACCGCCGCTCACCGACTCCAAGTACCGATCCAAGGCGACTAGCGTCGCGGCCTGCTCCGTCGAAAGGTCCTGATATTCACCGTCAAGGATCGGGCGAGCGTGTTCGTCGAACTCCAGAGCGAGTTCGTCTGCCTTGCACACGAAATCGGGGAACAGTGTCAACTGGTCCTTCGCGGGGCGCGCGAGGGCCTGGACGGCCCACTGCAGTCGCGTCATGCGAGCATCAGCCGGGCCGGTCATGCCCAAGGTTCTCCAGACGATTCCACTGCGTTCTCGAGGAAGGCGATCAACAGGGCGGCAATGTCGTCAGGGTAGTCGTCAGGCTCTCAGCGAAGCCCCGAGGCCCCATTCTACGTTAGACTGGAGCCTCGAACGACCCGACCGCAGGGTCTGATAACTCAGCTTACGTCCACTCCGCCTCGCCAAAAGGGCGGCTATTCTTCCTACCCCTAAGGGCTGTCTGACCATCTGGCTCAAGCTCGACCCCGACCAGGTCGAACTGCGCGAGGGCTTCACCCGGGACGTGCGAGACGTCGGCCACTACGGCACCGGCGACCTTGAGGTGACCATCTCTTCCCGCGAGAGGTGTAGGAAGCATCACCGCTACTTTCGCGAAGAGCTCTTGACGGAAGGCTCTCGGACCCAGAGCGGGGACCCGGAGGCCTCACTCTACGTTGGACTGGAGCCTCGAACGACCCGCCGAGAGCGTCCGATGACGTGCCCTCCGTCCACTCCGCCCCACGAAAAGGGAGGTTGTCCTTCCTGTCCCTCCAGCCCGGCCCCTCCCGACCGCGCCGGGGTCGCCGGCGGTTGCGGTATCCTACCGGCCTCATGGCAGAACCGCGTGACGAGAAGCCCATCAAGCTCCTGCGCAAGAAGCTCGACGACGCGGGCGTGGACGCGCACTTCGCGGAGCTGGCGGAGCACGCGCAGGCCGTGAGCGTGCGCATCAAGGACACGAGGACGAGCCTCTCCGACGCCAGCAGCGATCAGCTGCGCGAGGTGGCCGAGCGCCTGCGAGCGGGAACGATCGAGGCCGTGCAGGTGCAGTTCTTCGCCGACGATGCGTGGTGGTGCGACACGGTGATGCGCGTCCGAGACAGCTACCGCCTGGTGCGCATGCGCCAGGAGCCGGACTGATCCCGTCACAGCTCGAAGCCCACAGGCTCTCGGCGAAGCCCCGAAGGCCCCATTCGACTCAGGGTACCTGCACCAGCTCCAGCGCGAGGAAGGTGCCCTCGGGCTCGGGCTCCAGCGACCACCAGAAGGCGCCCCCGGAGCGCAGCGCCTCGAGGTTCGCCTTGCCCTCGATCTTCAGCTCGCGCTGCCGGCCGCTCAAGCTACCCGAGCTGCTGGTCGAGACCACCGAGAAGACCAGGCGGCCCTCGAGCACCTTGTAGCTGGGCTGGAAGTAGAAGGGGTGCCGGCCCTGGGTCCAGGCCAGGTAGTAGCCGTCGACCCGGTGCTCCACGACCGGCGGCGCCTCGAAGAGCTGGCCCCCCGTGCAGGGGAAGCCCGGCCCGAACTTCCAGCCGAGCGCGACGCAGCCTCCCAGGGAGAGGAGGAGCGCGAGGGTGAGGGAAAGGGCTGTCTTCTGCATCGCCTCTGCCTCCGGGGCCATTCGACGGGCGCGGGTGCCGGGCACTATACACTCTGCCATGAGCCGCCATGTGCAGAAGGTCGGAGCGCTCTTCGACGAGTGGGCCCGCGAGGGCCGCGCCGAGGGGATGGAGCGCACCCACGCCCGGGCGGCGCGCCCGGCCTTCGAGCGCCTCGGCGTGGGGGCGGGCCACCGCTACCTCGACGTGGGCTGCGGCAACGGCTACTCGGTGCGCTGGGCCGTGGAGGCCGGCGCCGCCTCGGCGCTCGGCGTCGACCTCTCGGAGGAGATGATCGCGCGGGCGCGCGAACAGTCCCGGGGGCACGCCGCGGCGAGCTTCCTCCAGGCGGCCTTCCCCGGCGGCGGGCTCCCGGCCGGCGGCTTCGACCGCATCTTCTCGATGGAGGCCTACTACTACCTGGCCGATCTCGACGCCGCGCTGGAGGCGACCCGGGCGCTGCTCGCGCCCGGCGGCCGCTTCGCCTGCACCATCGACCACTACCTCGAGAACGAGGAGAGCCACGGCTGGAGCGAGGAGCTCGGGCTCTCGCTGCACCTGCTCGGCGCCGCCGAGTGGAGCGAGCGCTTCTCCCGCGCCGGCTTCGAGGAGATCGAGCAGGAGGCGATCGCCGGGAGCCTGCTCACCCTCGGCCGCCGCCCCTGATGCCGCTGCCCGGCGAAGCGGAATAGACTGCCCGCCTCGCGGCCCTCGCCGCACCGACCCGGAGGTCCGATGTTCCAGTCCACGATACAATGGCTCTCGGTCAACTCGGCCCTGCCGCTCTTCTCCTTCGGCGGCACCCAGGTCACCGCCCGCTCCCTGGGCTGGCTGATCATCGCCATCGTCGTCTCGTGGTTGATCTCGAAGCTCGTCCAGCGGGCGATGGGGCGCGCCTTCCGCCGGCAGGGCGTCATCGGCGAGGGCTCGATGGCCGCGGCGGCGCGCCTCGTCCACTACACCGTGATGGTGGTCGGCACGAGCATCGGCCTGGAGTGGATCGGCGTGGATCTCGCGGCCCTCTTCGCCGCCGGCGCCGTCTTCGCGGTGGCCATCGGCTTCGCGATGCAGAACCTCGTCCAGAACTTCGTCTCGGGGATCATCCTGCTGGCCGAGCGGGTCATCAAGCCGGGCGACGCCCTCGAGCTCGAGGGGAAGCTGGTGAGGGTCGTCGAGCCCGGGATCCGCTCGACCATCGTCCGCAGCGCCGACGACGAGGAGATCATCGTCCCCAACGGCAACCTGGTGCAGGGGACCGTGGTGAACCTGACCATGCGGGACTCCCGCCTCCGGGTGCGAGGGGCGGTGGGCGTGGCCTACGCCTCCGACCTCGACCAGGTGCGGGCGGCCCTCGACCGGGCGGCGCGGACGATCGAGGGGAGGGTGAAGGAGCTCGAGCCGGTGGTCTTCCTCACCGGCTTCGGCAGCTCCTCGGTGGACTTCGAGGTCTCGATCTGGATCGACGATCCCTGGTTCCGCCAGGCCTTCCGCTCCCAGCTGCTCTTCGCCATCTGGAACGCCCTGAAGGAGGACGGGATCGTCATCGCCTTCCCGCAGGTGGACGTGCACCTCGACCCTCCCGTGGCGGAGGGGCTGGCCGCCGGGGCGCTGCGCCCGGCGTCCTGATCAGAGCGGCTCGCCCGCGAGCCTCGAGACGATGCTCCGGGCGACCCGCAGCCCGTCGATGGCCGCCGAGACGATGCCGCCGGCGTGGCCGCAGCCCTCGCCGCAGGGGTGGAGGCCGGGCAGGGCGGTCGAGACCGTGTCCGCTCCCCGGGGGAGGCTGATCGGGGCGCTGGTCCGCGCCTCGACGCCGATGAGGCGGGCCTCGGCGGCGTCGAAGTCCTTCATCTTGCGGGCGAAGGCGCCGACCGCCGTCCGCAGGTCCGCCCCGAGCGCGGCCGGGAAGAGGGCGGCCAGGTCCGCCGGCACGAGACCCCGGGGGTAGGAGCTGCGGCCGGGGGCCAGGGCGTCCCGGCCCCGGAGGAAGGCGCGCACCGAGGAGGAGGGGGCGGCGTAGTCCTCGCCGCCGGCCTTGAAGGCGGCCTGCTCCAGCACGCGCTGGAAGCGCAGGCCGGCGAGCGCGTCCTCGCCGTGGCCCCAGGCGGCGAGGTCCGCCCGGGAGACCTCGGCGACCAGGGCGCTGTTCGCCCAGCGGCTGGAGCGGCGCGAGGCGGACATGCCGTTCACGCAGAGGGCACCGGGCTCGGTCGGGGTCGGGACGACCACGCCCCCCGGGCACATGCAGAAGGCGTAGGCCCCACGGTCTCCGCCGACGCGGGTGACCAGCTTGTAGTCGGCCGGGGGGAGGGCAGGGTGGCCCGCCCAGCGCCCGTACTGGCCGGCGTCGATCAGCTCCTGCGGGTGCTCGACCCGGAGCCCCACGGCGAAGGCCTTCGGCTCCACCACGCCGGGCAGGGCGCCGAGGTGCTCGAAGAGCTCCCGCGCCGAGCCGCCCGCCGCGAGGATCACGTGCGGGCCGCGCAGCTCCTCTCCCCCCGCGAGGCCCACGCCGGCCGCCGCGCCGTCCTCGATCAGGAGGCGCTCCACCCGCGCCCCGAAGCGCAGCTCGCACCCTTGCGCCTCCAGGTGCTCGCGGATCGCCTTCACGATGGCGGGCAGCCGCTCCGAGCCGAGGTGCGGCTTGTTGGTCACCAGGATCTCGGGATCCGCCCCGTGCTCGACGAGGGCCTCGAGGACCTCGCGCACCGCCGGATCCCGCACCCGGGTGGAGAGCTTGCCGTCGGTGAAGGTGCCGGCGCCCCCCTCGCCGAAGCAGACGTTGCTCTCGGGGTCGAGCTCCCCTCGCCGGTAGAGGGCGGCCACCTCGTGCTTGCGCCGCTCCACGGGATGGCCGCGCTCGAGGACGATGCTCGCGACGCCGTGGCGGGCGAGCTCGAGGGCGCAGAAGAGGCCCGCCGGACCCGAGCCCACGATCAGCGGCGGCCGGGGCGGCGGCGTGACCCTCCGGGCCGGGGGGCGATCACCGGCCGGCAGCAGGCGGGCCCCGTCCGGGAGGGCCTCGCCCTCGGGGAGCTCGAGCTCGACCGTCACCCAGAAGCGGGGCGCGCCCCGCCCGCGGGCGTCGAGGGAGCGGCGGCTGATCCGCAGCGACGCGAGCGCCTCGGCCGAGAGGCCGTGGGCGGCGGCGAGGCGGCGCCGGAGGGCCTCCGGGGCCTCGAGGGCCTCGTCGAGCTCGAGGCGCAGCTGGGGGATGGAGATACGGGGCATGGGTTCGCTTGACCCTAGCAGGGCATGGGTATAGCAGGTGCCCTCTCGGAGCGGCCCCTTTCCTCTCGGTGCCCTCCGCCTACCCCAGGGAAACCCGTAAAGAAGGAGTCATCCCATGGCCCGGATCGCCATCAATGGTTTCGGCCGGATCGGCCGCTGCGTCTTCCGCGAGCTTCACAAGGACCCGGAGATCGAGGTCGTGCAGATCAACGATCTGACCGACGCCTCGATGCTGGCCCACCTGCTCAAGTACGACTCGGTCCACGGCCGCTACTCCGAGGAGGTCACCTCCGAGGAGGGCGCGATCATCGTCGGCGGCAAGCGCTACGAGGTCAGCGCCGAGCGCGACCCCACCAAGCTGCCCTGGGGTGAGAAGGAGGTCGATCTCGTCCTCGAGTGCACCGGCATCTTCCGCAGCCGCCAGAAGGCCGGCTTCCACCTCGAGGCCGGCGCGAAGCGGGTCCTGATCTCGGCCCCGGCCGACGATCCGGACGCGACCTTCGTCTACGGCATCAACCACGAGAGCTTCGACCCGGAGAAGCACAAGCTCATCTCCAACGCCTCGTGCACGACGAACTGCCTCTCGCCGGTGGCCAAGGTGCTCCACGAGAAGTTCGGGATCGTCGACGCGATGATGACGACCATCCACAGCTACACCAACGACCAGTCCCTCCTCGACCTGCCGCACAAGGACAAGCGGCGGGCCCGGGCGGCGGCGGTCTCGATGGTGCCCACCAGCACCGGCGCGGCCCGGGCCGTCGCCCTCGTGCTGCCGGAGCTCAAGGGCAAGATCAACGGCATGGCCGTGCGCGTCCCGACCCCCAACGTCTCGGTCGTCGACCTGGTCGCCCGGGTCGAGCGCGTGCCGGAGAGCCCCGAGGTCGTCAACGCCGCGCTGCGCGAGGCGGCCGCCGGCCCCCTGAAGGGCGTGCTGGACGTCTGCGACGAGCTCGCCGTCTCCATCGACTTCAACGGCAACCCGCACTCCTCGATCGTCGACGCCGACAGCACCTCGATCACCGGCGGCCTGGTGAAGGTGCTCGCCTGGTACGACAACGAGTGGGGCTTCTCGATGCGGATGATCGACATGACCAAGTGGCTGACCCGCGGGTAGTCACACCATGAAGATCCCCATCCTGGACGAGCTGGAGCTCGAGGGCCGGACCGTCTTCATCCGGGTGGACTTCAACGTCCCCCTGGATGAGGAGGGCAAGATCACCGACGACCGCCGCATCCGGGAGGCGCTGCCGACCATCCGCCACGCCATCGATCGTGGCGGCCGGGTCGTGCTCGCCTCTCACCTGGGGCGGCCGAAGGGGAAGCCGAACCCGGCCTTCTCCCTCCTGCCGGTGGGCGAGCGGCTCTCCGAGCTCCTCGAGCTCGACGTCGTCTTCGGAGACGACTGCGTGGGCGACGCCGTCCGGCGCATGACCTCCGAGCTGGCCGTGGGGGGCGTCATCCTCCTCGAGAACCTTCGCTTCCACGGCGGCGAGGAGAAGAACGACCGCGGCTTCGCCCGGCAGCTCGCCGCCGGGGTCGACGTCTGGGTGATGGACGCCTTCGGCACCGCCCACCGCGCCCACGCCTCCACCGCCGGCATGGCGGAGTTCGTCGAGGCGCGGGCCGCGGGCTTCCTGGTGAAGAAGGAGCTCGAGTACCTGGGCCGGGCGCTCCAGGATCCGAAGCGGCCCTTCATGGCCGTCCTGGGCGGCGCGAAGGTGACCGACAAGATCCGGGTCATCGACTCGCTCATCACCCGCTGCGACGCCCTGCTCATCGGCGGCGCCATGGCCTACACCTTCCTGAAGGCCGACGGCCAGAGCATCGGCGAGAGCCGGGTGGAGGACGAGGAGGGGCTCGAGGCCGCCGCCCGGATCCTCGACCGGGCCCGCGAGCGGAAGGTCGAGCTGCGCCTCCCCATCGATCACCTGGTGGTCGAGAGCCTCGAGGACGAGAAGGGGCAGGTCACCGAGGGGGCGTCGATCCCCACCGGGAAGATGGGGGTGGACATCGGTCCGCGGACCCTCGCGCAGTACCGGGAGCGGCTGGCCGAGGCCGGCACCGTCTTCTGGAACGGGCCGATGGGCATCTTCGAGCGAGAGGCCTTCGCCCGCGGCACCCTCGGGGTGGCCGAGGCCCTGGCCGCCTCCGGGGCCATCTCGGTGGTCGGCGGCGGCGACTCGGCCTCGGCGGTCGAGGTGGCCGGCGTGGCCGACCGCATCACCCACGTCTCCACCGGTGGTGGAGCGTCCCTGAAGTTCCTCGAGGGCAAGCCCCTGCCGGCCCTGCAGGCCCTGGCCGGGGAGTCCTGAACCCAAGCAGCGGAGGGCGCCATGGCGCGCAAGCCTTTCATCTGTGGCAACTGGAAGATGAACACCACCGTCCGGGAGGGCGCGACCCTCGCCGTGGACGTGGCGCGCCTCTGCGCCCGCCACCGCTCGGTGGAGGTGGCCGCCGCGCCGCCCTTCACCCACCTCGAGGCCGTCGGCAAGCGGCTGGAGGACGGGCCGGTGCAGCTCGCCGCCCAGAACGTGCACTTCGAGGCCAAGGGGGCCTTCACCGGTGAGGTCTCGGCGCCGATGCTGAAGTCCCTCGGCGTGAAGCACGTGATCGTGGGCCACTCCGAGCGGCGCCAGTTCTTCGGGGAGACCGACGAGACCGTGAACCGGCGGGTGCAGGCCATCCTCGGCGAGGGGCTCTCGGCCATCGCCTGCGTCGGGGAGACCCTCGACGAGCGCGAGGCCGGCACCACCCTCGAGGTGGTCGAGCGGCAGGTCCGGGGCGCGCTGGCCGGGGTCGGCACGGATCAGGCCGGCGCGATCACCATCGCCTACGAGCCGGTCTGGGCCATCGGCACCGGCCGGACGGCCACCCCCGAGCAGGCCCAGGACGTCCACGCGGCCATCCGCGGCCTCCTCGCCGAGATCTGGGACCGCCCGACCGCCGAGGACTGCCGGATCCAGTACGGCGGCTCGATGAAGCCGGAGAATGCCGCCGAGCTGCTGTCGAAGCCCGACGTCGACGGTGGCCTCATCGGCGGGGCGGCCCTCGACGCCGAGTCCTTCGCGGCCATCGTGGCCGCGGCGGCCGAGAGCGTGGCCTAGGGAGAGCGCGCGCCGGAGGCCCCGGCCGGGCCGCGACCTTTGACGGATCGGGCCCTGCCGTGGCATACAGCGCGGCTCATCGTTTCATCGACCGTCGGACGACCCGGCGGGCCGGCCCCACTCGAGGGCGGGCACAAGAGGATCGCAGGTATGGAAACCTTCTTCACAGTGCTGCACGTCTTCGTCTGCGTCATCATGATCCTGATCATCCTTCTCCAGCCGGGGAAGGAGGGCATGGGCTCCATCGGTGGCGGCTACGGCGGCGGCGCCTTCGGACCCAAGGCCCCGACCACGATCCTGACCAAGCTCACCGCCGGCGCGGCCATCGTCTTCATGGGCACCTCCATGACCCTGGCCTGGCTCTCCACCCGGGATCACTCGATCATCCCCGAGACCGTGGAGGAGGAGACCGTGGACGAGGGCGCCGCGGCGGCGCCGGCCGAGGAGGCCGCTGCGCCCGCCGAGGAGGCCGCTGCGCCCGCCGAGGAGGCTGCTGCGCCCGCCGAGGAGGCCGCCGCTCCCGCCGAGGAGGCCGCCGCTCCCGCCGAGGAGGCCGCTGCTCCCGCCGAGGAGGCCGCTGCTCCCGCCGAGGGCGAGGGCGAGGAAAAGACCGAGTAGACGAAAGTCGCTGGACGCGAGCGGCGAGGTTGGTTAAAAAGCCCGCCTCGCAGTCGCGAATCGAATAGGCCGCGGTGGTGGAATTGGTAGACACACCATCTTGAGGGGGTGGCGCTCGTAAGAGTGTGTGAGTTCGAATCTCACCCGCGGCACCACGGGACCCGGGGGGAGCAACAGCTCCCCCCGGGAACCCTCCACCTCGTGACTCTGGCCGATCGCTCCGCTGGCCTGCGCCGGCTGGGCGCCGCCTCCGGCCGCTCCGGATCCGGGTCGCGAGGAGAGCTTCCTCCGGGCGAGCCCTAGAGCGGCAGCCAGTGGAAGCCGCTGCGCCAGTAGATGGCGAGCCCCTGGCCCAGGATGGCCTCCCGGCGCACCCAGCCGAAGGCGCGGCCGTCACGGCTCTGGCCGCGGTTGTCGCCCATCACCAGGTAGGTGCCCTCGGGCACCACCGCCTCGCCGTTGGCGTCCGCGCCGTGGGTCAGGCGAGAGAGGCCCTCGCCGCCGTCGGGGACCAGACGGATCTGGTGGCGGACCCCGTCGAGATCCTCGAGGAGGGTGTCGCCGTCGGCCTCCACCGGCATCTCGCGGCCGTCGATGAAGAGGTGGCCGCCCTGCACCCGGACTCGATCGCCGGGCAGCGCCACCACGCGCTTGAGGAGGATGATCCCGTCCGAGGGTGACTCGAGCACGACGACGTCCCCCCGCCGCGGCCCCTCGAAGCGCCAGAGGTAGAGCTCGGTGAAGGGGACCCGCACGCCGTAGGCGAGCTTGTTGACCACGAGGTGGTCGCCCTCCTCGACGGTGGGCAGCATCGAGCCCGTCGGGACGTAGTAGTGGTCGGCCAGCGAGGAGCGGGCCGAGAGGACGGAGAGGACCAGCAGTCCCAGGAAGACGACCTCCCGGAGGTAGCCCCTCCAGCGCTCGGCGCGGGTCGGCGCCACGCCCTCGCCCTCACCCTCACCGGAGTCGCGCTTCTTGCCCTTGCTCGTCGAGTTCTGTCGAGACATCCTGCGCGATCTAAACCACATTTCCCCGCAAGGCCACGAGTCGTCTTCTCTGGAGGCCGCCCATGCACCGCCACCCCTGGAATCCGCTGCCCGCGATCGCGCTCTCGCTCCTGCTGGCGACCGCCTGCGGGGAGAGCCTGCCCTTCGAGCCGGCGGGACCCGAGGCGGCCCCGGATCCGGGCGTCACCGGCCCCTACGCGGTGGGGGTGCGCACGGTCTGGCTCGAGGATCCGACCCGGGAAGATCCCTATGGTGAGGCCGCCGGCCGGCGCTTCAAGGTGGAGGTCTGGTACCCCGCGGTGGAGGAGGCGCGCGACGCCGCCCGCGACCTCCTCGATCTCCACGCCGAGGCGCCCCCCTCGGTGGTCGCCGCGCTGGAGGGGGTGAGCATCCCCCGGGTCGAGCAGCCGGCGGTGCGGGACGCCGCCCTCCACGAGAAGGACGCGCCCTATCCGGTGATCGTCTTCTCCCACGGCAACGGCGGCATCCGGGCCCAGTCGTTCAGCTACACGGCGCATCTCGCCAGCCACGGCTACCTCGTCGTCTCGGCCGACCACGTGGGCAACACCCTCTTCGACTTCCTCGATGTCACCGACGTGACGGGCAACACCCTGAACTCCATCTTCGACCGGCCCGAGGACCTGCGCCTGATGCTGGACGCGCTGGAGGACGGCAGCTTCGATCCCGGCGGTGAGCTCGCCGCCGCCGCCGACCTCGAGCGGGTGGGGGTGACCGGCCACAGCCTGGGGGGGCTGACCTCCCTCTACGTGAGCCAGCCCGACCAGAGCGCCTTCGACGCGCGCTACGACGCGGCCGTCCCGGTCACGCCGGCCACCGAGGTCCTGGCGCTGCTGGCGGCGCCGGTCGAGGGGGTCGAGCTCCCGCTCCTCTACGTGGGGGCGACCGCCGACCAGACCCTCGACTACCAGGTCGAGACGGTGGCGGCCTACGAGAAGCACACCGGCCACCGGGCGATGGCCGGGGTGGTCGACGCCGGCCACTTCTCCTTCAGCGAGATCTGCGAGCTCGAGCTGGGAGAGGCGGCGCTGGCCCTCGGGATGAGCGAGGACATCGCCGGGCTGCTCGAGGACGGCTGCGGTCCCCAGAACATCCCCGTCTCGCGGGCCCACACGCTGAACAACTTCTACGGGACTGCCTGGTTCAACATCTACCTGCGGGGCAGCGAGCTCACCGCCAGCGAGTGGCTGGATCCCGCCGCCGCCCCCGCCGACGTCGAGTACCGGATCGATCGGCCGGGGCTCTCCTCCGAGCGATGAAGAAACAACGACGGATCTCTGCACTGCATACGGCTGCCACCTGGGCCGGGCTGCCGCTGATCACCGGCACCTTCGGCTCCATCGCGATGGTCACCGCCCTGATGGGCAACCGGGAGATCCCCGAGTGGGCCTCCCGCACCTGGGCGCGCTGGCTGCTGGCCCTCGCGGGGGTGACGCTGGAGATCAGCTTCGATGCCGACGCCGCCACCGACGGGCACTACGTGCTGGTCTCGAACCACACCAGCCACCTCGACGTCCCCTGCATCATCCTCGCCTGGCCGGGGCCGGTGCGCTTCGTGACCAAGCGCTCGCTCTTCGCGATCCCCGTCTTCGGGCAGGCCCTCGCGGCGGTCGGGCACATCCCGGTGGTGCGGGGGAACTCCGATCAGGCCAAGGCGGCGCTGCAGAAGGCGATCGGACCGCTCAAGGAGTGGGTGAGCGTGCTCTTCTTCGCCGAGGGGACCCGCTCCCGGGACGGCGAGCTGCAGCGCTTCAAGAAGGGCTGCCTCGCCCTGGCGGAGGAGGCCGGCGTGCCCCTCTCCCCGGTGGCGGTGGTCGGGACCCACGAGGTCCTGCCCCGGGGCAGCGGCCTGATCGCTCCCGGCCTCGTGCGGGTCCACTTCGGGGCGGCCCTCGAGGGCCTCGAGTCCGCCGAGCGGCCGCGGGGGGAGCGGATCCAGGAGCTGCGCGACGCCGTGGTGCGCGCCATGGAGACCACCCGGCCGTCTTTGTGACGTGACCTCGCGCCTGGTCTACCATCGGAGCATGTCCGAGACCGTGCAGGGTAGGGGGGAAGGCGCCGCCACCTCGAGGGTGGCGCTGCGTCTGCCGTGGCTGGGCCTCCTGGGGCTCCTCTTCCTGCTGCCGCCCTCCCTGGCCGAGGCCGGGCGGGTGGCCGTCCTCGACTTCGGGGGTGGTGCCGCCGGCCGCCGCGCCCGGGCCGGGCTGGTCCGCGACCTGGTCGGCCGGGAGGGGCTCGAGCTGGTCTCGTCCTCGACCTTCGCCGACGCAGCGGCCCAGGCGGGCGTCGCGCCCTCCGAGCTGACCACGGGCTCCGGCATCCGCCGCGCCGCCGCGGTCGCGATGGTGGACGTGGTGGTCTCGGGCAAGGTGAGCGGGAAGGGCGCCAGGAGCCGGATCTGGATCGAGGTCTGGGACGCCGACGGCCAGCAGCGCCTGAACAAGGCCTACCGGCCCTCGGGCGGCGCGCTCGAGCTCGACGACCTCGAGCGGATCGCGGCCTTCCTCCTGACCCTGGCGCCGCCGAGCGCGCCGGTGGACCCGCCGCCTCCCCTGGACCCTCCCGAGGATCCCTACCGTCCGGATCCCGAGCCTCGCCGCGATCCGCCCCCCGATCCCTACGATCGGCCCGACCCGGAGCCTCGCCGCGATCCGCCCCCCGATCCCTACGATCGGCCCGACCCGGAGCCTCGCCGCGATCCGCCCCCCGATCCCTACGGCCGCCCGGACCCCCGCGATCGCGACTCGGGCGTCGGCGCCCGGATCGACGATCCGGGCCGGGGCGCCGATCGCGGGCGCCGCCCGGAGGGCGACGACTGGGCCCGGGACGACGACCGGCGAGGGCAGGGTGGCACCTACGACCCCCTGCACGAGCTCGACGACGACCGGCCCCCCTTCGTGGTCTTCCACCTCCTCGGCCAGGCGGCCACCCGCGACTACCTGCTGCAGGGCTCCTTCACCACGGTCGAGTACCACACCCAGGGCGTCTTCCCCGAGGTGGGGGGCGCCCTCGAGCTGGCCCCCGGCGCGGGCGCCGGCCCCTGGCTGGAGGACCTCGCCCTCGAGGCCCGCGGCTCCTACGGCTTCCTGGCCAGCCAGTTCGAGGACACCACCGGCACGCTCCAGCGCCGGGGGACGCCGGTGATCCGCTTCGCCGGAGATCTGCACTACCGCGTGCCCCTGGCCCCCTCCAGCGGCTACTCCCCCCGGCTGGGGGTGCGCGGCGGCTGGTACCTCAGCCGCTTCCAGGTCGCCCTGGGCAACCCCCTCTTCCGGACCGTGACCCACAGCGGGCTGCGGCTGGGCGTCGACGTGAAGCAGCCCCTGCTGCCGCCCTTCCTGGCGCTGCGGGTCTGGGCGACGCTCCTGCCCTTCTCCTCGCCGGGCGCCGCCGAGGCCGAGGCCTACGGCCCCCAGGCCACCTCCCGGGGCTACTGGGCCTCGATGGGCTTCGTCGGCAGCACCGAGGCGCAGGGGAGGGGGCTCACCTGGATGGTCGCGCTGGAGCTCATCTCCCACCGGGATCGCTTCGCCGGCACCGGCACCGAGGACGCCAACGCCTCGGCGAGCGAGGAGCAGCTGGTCGTCAGCGGCGGCCTCGGCTTCGCGTTCTAGGAGCGCTGGGGGGGCTTACAAGGCCCTTTCGGGGCCTCTGGAGCGTTGACAGCCACGGGGCGGTCCCCGTAGTTTGCGCCCTTCCCAATTGCTGGTGCCCTTGGGTGGAGGGGGCCTGGCGTCACCCCAAGCAGGAGAGAAGTAACGATGCGTCGTATCAACACCCTTATCGGGCTCACTCTGGGCTGTTTCCTCGCGCTCGGCGCCCTGGGCTGCTTCGGCGGCGGCGACGGCGGCGGCGGCGGCGACACCGACTGCACCGTCGATGCCGACTGCAACGACAACACCCAGCGCTGCACCACGGCGGGCGCCTGCGTCTCGAAGTGCGAGGGCGTGATCTGCAACACCGGACAGACCTGCGAGGCGACGACCGGCAACTGCACCGGCGGCAGCGGTGGCTGCACCGTGGACGCTGACTGCAACAACGCCACGCAGCGCTGCGACTCCACGTCCAGCACCTGCGTCTCCAAGTGCCAGGGCGTGGTCTGCGGCACCGGCGAGACCTGCGAGCCCACCACCGGCACCTGCGGCGGCGGCAGCACCACCTGCGCCACCGACACCGACTGCGACCCGAACGGTGACCTCGGCCACGTCTGCGACGGCGGCACCTGCGCGGCGGACGTCTTCGGCGACTGCGCCACCGTCTCCTGCCTCACCGGCCTCGACTGCCTGAGCATCCCGACCCAGTCCGGCACCTCTCAGGTGTGCTATGAGCCCTGCGCCGACTCCAGCGCCTGCGGCCTCGGCTGGTGGTGCGACGCCGCCGCCGGCAGCCCGACCCAGGGCCACTGCGACCAGAACCTCTGCGGCCCCCAGCTGGCCCAGTACGGCTACCAGGGCACCCCGATGATGGGCACCTGCGATGCCACCGCCACCGGCGCCGGCGACGGCGTCTGCATGGGGCCCCTGGTCGACTTCGGCTCCGCCGGCTCTCCCCTCGAGGTGGGCCTCTGCATGGCCACCGGCTCCATCGCCGCGGGTAACAGCTGCCCCGCCGATGCCACCAACGGCGCCACCGCCGACCTCTGCGTCTCCGGCCTCTGCCTGATCGAGACCGAGGGTGCCGCGACCGGCCTCTGCCGCTCCTTCTGCACCCTGCTCGACGGCAACGACTGCGTCGCCGACGTCACCGGCCCGACCTCCTGCACGCCCTTCGGCGGCCTGGCCGGCGTCTGCGTCCCGCAGTCCGCCACCCCGGCGGCCGCGGGCGCGAGCTGCACCGCCTCCAACGCCGAGTCGACCTGCGTCGAGGACAGCATCTGCATCGACCCGGCCGGCGGCACCGCCACCGTCTGCTCGAGCTTCTGCGACACCCGCGTGGGCACTTGCCCCTCGGGTACCTGCCAGCCGACCTCGAGCAACTCGAGCGACATGCTCGGCATCTGCATCTAGCAGCCAGCCAGCAGCCAAGTGGAAGACAGCCTCTCGGCCCTCGGGCCGGGGGGCTGTTTTCTTTCCGTCGCGATTCTCGGGCCTGGAATTGGCGGATCGGGGTCCCGATGTGGTCGAATCGAGGGATGCCGACCCGGCGGACGTACAGGAGGCTCGGACCTCTGCTAGGCCTGATCCTCGTGACGGGGCTCCCCGGCTGCACCCTGCTCACCCCGAGCAACGCCGAAGGGGGGAGCACCACCTGCCGGGACGACCTGGACTGCCCGGCCAGCACGCCCCTCTGCCGCCAGTACGAGTGCGTCTCGCGCTGCTCGGGGGTCGTCTGCTCCGGGGACGGCAGCGAGCGCTGCGACCTCGGCACCGGCCAGTGTGTGCCCTACCTCGGTGAGCCCTGCGCCCTCGACGCCCAGTGCCCCGCCGGCCGCCCCCGCTGCGTGGCCGGGAACTGCCGGGGCGACCGCCTGGACGAGTGCGGGGCGGCGCCCTGCGTGCCCGGCCTCTCCTGCGTGCCCGTGCGGGGCGTGGAGCGCTGCCTCCAGCCCTGCGGCGACGCGCCCTGCCAGGTGGGGGAGCGCTGCCTGGACGCCTCCTTCGGCGCGCTGGCGGCCTACTGCGCGCCCAACCTCTGCCGCCCGGGGGGCGGCCCCGAGGACACCCTGATCCGCGCCGCGGCCTACGGCGAGGGCTGCCCCACCGACGGCCACCTCGAGGGCATCTGCCTCGGGCCCCTCCCGGACGCCACCCTCGGGGACGTGGGCCTCTGCCTGGCCCCCGGCCTCGCCCCGGCGGGCCAGAGCTGTGATCCCGCCGCCGTCGCCGGCAGCGCCCAGGCCTGCTTCGGGGGAATCTGCTCGAGGGTGGAGGGGGAGCCGGCCGGCACCTGCTTCCAGCTCTGCTCGGTCTGGGAGAGCGGAAGCTGTCCCGCCGGGCAGGCCTGCCACCCCCAGTGGGGCTCCCTCGGGGTCTGCTTCGATCTGCAGCCCGACGCCGCACCGGCGGGGTCCGCCTGCCAGCGCCCGCTCGACGGCCTCGAGCTCGCCTGCGAGCAGGGGTCCATCTGTCTGCCAGAGGATCTCGGGGGGGGCGCCACCCGCTGCCTCCCGGTCTGTGATCCCGACGCGGCCAAGGCCGAGACCGAGGCTTGCGCCGAGGGGCGCTGCGAGCGATGGGATCCCACGGGGAACCCCTTCCTCGGGGTCTGCGCCGCGCTCTGAGGCCTCGCCGCTCCCTGAGTCGGGTGGGGCCGTTGACACCACTCGTGCGACGCCGCTAGAACGCCGGAGGTTGTTCGTTCTCTCGAGCGGGCATCCTCTCTTCACAATCCGTAAAGGAGTTCGAAAGAGATGGCGGAGCCGAGCGGAATCATCGGGCAGGGAATCAGCATCCGGGGAAACGTCAGCGGGACCGGTGACCTCGTGGTCGAGGGCAGGGTCGAGGGTCAGATCACCCTCGCCGACCGCCTCACCGTGGAGGACGCAGGCAGCGTGGTCGCCGACGTCGAGGCCGGAGAGGTCACGGTGAACGGTGAGATGAGCGGCAACATCGTCGCCTCCCAGCGCGTCCACATCACTGCCAACGCGAAGGTGCTCTCGGACATCCGGGCCCCGCGGGTCGTCATCGAGGACGGCGCCCGCTTCAAGGGCAACATCGAGATGGACGTGAAGCTGCCCGACAACATCTGATTTTTCTGCCCCCTCTTCAGAGGGGTGCGAGGCGAGGAGAAACCATGGCCAACACCATCATCGGAAGCACCATCGTGGTCGATGGCGAGATCACCGGAGACGAGGATCTCATCATCCAGGGCACGGTGAAGGGCCGGATCGCGCTGAAGGAGAGCCTCATCGTCGAGGCCTCGGGCGTCGTCGAGGCGGACATCGAGACTCAGAACGTCGAGGTCGCGGGTCAGGTGACCGGCAACATCACGGCGAGCGACAAGGTCGAGCTCAAGAGCGACTGCCGGGTCGTGGGCGATATCAAGTCCCCCCGGATCCTCATCGCCGACGGCGCCGCCTTCAAGGGCAACGTCGACATGGACGTGTAGCCCATGGCTACCATCGTAGGAGACAGCAGCCTCATCAAGGGCCACCTCGAGGGAGACGAGGACCTCACGGTCTTCGGCCGGGTGGAGGGCTCCGTGCGCCTCTCCCGCACCCTGATGGTCGAGCCCTCGGGCATCGTGAAGGCGGAGGTGAGCGTCCGCAACGCCGTGGTCAACGGCGTGGTGGTCGGCAACATCACCGCCAGCGATGCCATCGAGCTGACCGAGCAGGCGCGGGTCGTGGGTGACCTCACGGCCCCGCGGGTGATCATCGTCGATGGCGCCAGCTTCCGCGGTCAGGTGGACATGGGCGACCTGGACATCAAGCGTCCGGCGACCAGCCCCCGCCCCGCGAGCGTGCCCCGCCCGGTGAGCCGCCCGATGAGCCGCCCGGCGCCCGCGCCCGCCCCCGCGGCGAAGCCCGCCCCGGCGGCCGAGCCCGCCCCGAAGGCGGCGGCGCCGGCCCCGGCCGCCAAGAAGGCCCCGGCCGCGCCCCCGAAGCCCCCCCGCCGGGGCACGGGCAAGCAGGTCAAGGTCAAGAAGAAGCGGCGCTAGTCGTCCATGGCGTCCGAGCCGATCGAGCCCCGGCCGCTCGGGCCCAGCCTCGAGCGGCGCGCGCCCCTGGCACCGGCCCCGGTCCCCGAGCCGCCGCCGGCCCGCTGGGCCGAGCTGAGCGAGATCGAGGAGCCGGCGCGCTACCGGCTCCGGGAGCCCCGGGCCATCGCCCCCCTGGCGGAGGCCATCGCCCGCGACGGGCAGCGCGAGCCCCTGATCGTACGCCGGGGGCCCACCGGCGCCCTCGAGCTGGTCGCCGGACACCGCCGCCTGGAGGCGCTGCGGATGCTCCACCGGCGCCGCGCCCTGGTGCGGATCCACGATGAGCTCGACGAGGAGGGCGCCCTCTACCTCGCCCTCTCGGACCTCCTGGATCGTGAGCCCCTCACGCCGGGAGAGCAGGCCCGCCTCGGTGAGCGCCTGGAGGGCGAGCCCTCCCCCCGGGTGCAGGCGCTCCTCGAGCGCTCCTCGCGGGCCGCCCAGGAGCGCCCCCTCGACGAGGCCGAGGGCCTCCCCGAGGTCGAGGAGATCGAGCTGGAGGAGCTGGCCGCCCGCGCCCGGGACCAGCTCGCCGACAGCTGCAACGATCTCGCCGCGCTCCACGAGGTCTGGGGAGATCTCGACGAGGGCCGGCGCGACGATCTGCTGGAGTGTGTGCGCTACCTGGCCGAGATGCTCCCCCTGCTCTCGGACGCCGAGGAGGAGTGATGAGCGAGCCCTGGAAGACGACCCTGGAGGAGGACCGGGCCGCGCTCGGAGCCCTCCTGCGCGAGCGCTCCGTACGCTTCGGCAAGTTCACGCTCGCCTCGGGCAAGGAGAGCGACTTCTACGTCGACTGCAAGCAGACGATGCTCACCGCCGAGGGGCACCGCCTCATCGGGCGGCTGATGCTCGCGCGGGTGCCCGAGTCGATCCGGGCGGTCGGGGGGCTCACCCTCGGCGCCGATCCCCTGGCGTCGGCGGTCAGCTGCATCTCCGCCCTCGCCGGGCGGCCGGTGGACGCCCTCATCGTGCGCAAGGAGCCCAAGGGCCACGGCACCGGGCAGTGGGTCGAGCACCCCGGCCTGCCCGAGGGCACCGAGGTGGTCGTGGTCGAGGACGTGATCACGACCGGCGGCTCGAGCCTCAAGGCCATCGAGCGGCTGCGCGCCTCGGGCTTCGTTCCGCGCAAGGTCCTGGCGCTGGTGGACCGGCAGGAGGGCGGCCGCGAGGCCCTCGAGGCCGAGGGCGTCGAGGTCGAGGCCCTCTTCTGCCGCAGCGATCTCGAGGAGCCAAGCTCATGACGCATCGAAGACTCCTGGCCGCCCTCTCCCTCCTCCTGCTGACCGCCTGCTCGACGGTGCAGGGCGCCTCGGTGCTCTCGCGCTCCCGCGGCAAGGTGCAGCCCTACGACGGAGAGCTCGAGGCGGCGAGCCGCTCGGCGATGCTCTACTCGGGCTTCGACCGGGTGATGACCGTCTCGATCACCCTGATGACGCCCGCCTACCAGGGGGCCCTCGACGCCGAGCTCGAGCGGCTGGCCCGCGCCGAGGTCCGCGAGAGCCTCGGGCTCGAGGCGCCGCCGGCCGAGGGGCTGGATCTCGTCCTCTTCCTCGACGGCCGGGATCCGGCCTGGGAGGACCTCGAAGATCGCAGCTCGACCTTCCGGGTGGAGCTGCTCGAGGGCGAGCGCGCCACCCCGGCCACCCTGGTGCGCCGCCTGGACGAGGAGGATCCGACCCTGCGGCACCTCTTCCCCCAGGTGGGTGACTTCGGCCGGCTCTACCGGCTCCGCGCCGCCGGCGTCTCCTCCAGCGCCGGGGAGCTCAGCGTCCGCATCGCCGGCGCCCCCGGCGACCTCGTCGTCGGCTTCTGACTATCCGGGGGGAGAGGAGCTCCCCCCGGGTACTACAGCCCCAGGCGCCAGGCCTCGAGCATGTCCTCGCGCGAGAGGATGGTGTCGGTGGCGGTGGCGTCGTCCCCGCGCTCGGGGTGGTCGAGGGTGTAGTGCAGGCCGCGGCTCTCCTTGCGGCGGCAGGCGCACTCGACGATGAGCATGGCGACGGTGTCGATGTTGCGCAGCTCGATGACGTCGGCGGTGACCCGGTAGGCCCAGTAGTAGGCCTTGATCTCCTCCTGGAGGAGGTGGAGCCGGCGGCGGGCGCGGGAGAGGCGCTTCGAGCTGCGCTCGATCCCGACGTAGTTCCACATCAGGCGGCGGATCTCGTCCCAGTTGTGGCTCACCACGACCTGCTCGTCGGGGGCGCCGGCCTCGCCGGGGTTCCAGGAGGGGACGCGGCCCTCCTCGGGCGGCCCGAGGTTCTCGAGGAGCTCGGGGACGATGCGGCCGGCCTCGTGGCCGAAGACCAGCCCCTCGAGGAGGGAGTTGGAGGCCAGGCGGTTGGCGCCGTGGAGGCCGGTGCAGGAGGTCTCACCCAGGGCGATCAGCCCGCGGATGTCGGTGCGGCCGGAGAGGTCGGTGATCACCCCACCGCAGAGGTAGTGGGCGGCGGGCACCACCGGGATGGGGCGCTCGCACATGTCGATGCCCAGCTCGAGGCAGCGCCCGTGGATCCCGGGGAAGCGCTCCTCGATGAACTTGCGGGAGAGGTGGCGCATGTCCAGCCCCACGTGGGCGGCGCCGGTGCGCTTGAGCTCGGAGTCGATCGCCCGGGCCACGATGTCGCGGGGCGCCAGGCTCTTCATGGGGTGGTAGGCCTCCATGAAGGGCTCGCCGCTCGGCAGCACCAGCTCTCCGCCCTCGCCCCGGAGCGCCTCGGAGATGAGGAAGGACTTGTCGTCGGGGTGGAAGAGGCAGGTGGGGTGGAACTGGAAGAACTCGAGGTTCGCCACCCGGCAGCCGGCCCGGAAGGCCATGGCCACGCCGTCTCCGGTCGAGACGTCGGGGTTCGAGGTGTAGCGGTAGACCTTCCCGGCGCCGCCGGTGGCGAGCACGACCACCGGGGCGAGGAAGGTGCTGACGCGGCCGGTCTTGCGGTCGAGGGCGTAGGCGCCGAGCACCCGGTTCTCGCCGGGCAGGCCGAGGTGCCCCGAGGTGATCAGGTCGATGGCGGGGTGCTCCTCGATGAGCTCGATCCCCTCGTGGGCCCGGGCGGCGGCGCCGAGCACCCGCTGGACCTCCTGCCCCGTCATGTCCGCGGAGCGGACGACCCTACGGGCGTGGTGGCCGCCCTCGCGGCAGAGGTCGTAGGGGCTCTCCGGATCGTTGGCGTCCACCCGGTTGAAGCGGGCGCCGAGAGCCTCGAGGGCCTCGATCCGGGCCGGGCCCCGCTCGACCGTGAACTCGACGACGTCGCGGTGACAGAGGCCCGCGCCGGCCACCAGCGTGTCCTCGATGTGGGCCTCGAAGTCGTCGTCGCTGGCGAGCACCGCCGCGATGCCTCCCTGCGCGCGCGAGGTGGCCGTGTCGTCGAGCTTGCGCTTGGTCAGGAGGGTGACCCGGCCGTGCTTGGCGGCCTCGAGGGCGAAGGTGAGCCCGGCGACGCCGCCGCCGATGACCAGGATGTCCGTGCTGTGCCGCATGAGTGCCCCGGAAGATAGCAGAAGCTGCCGGGAGAATGGACTCGGTCCGGCTTGCGAGCGCCCCTGGGCCGCCGTTAGGATGCGCTACCGATGACCGGTCTGCCGGGGGGTTCGTTCCGGCGCTCATCACCCGAAGAGAGGCGCTTCCGACATGGCGCAGAACGACACCCAGAGCTCCGATCAGGAACGGTTCCTGTCCGCGGTCTACCTGGGCTCCGATCTCCTGGGGAAGGGTGACCTCGAGGGGGCCAAGGCGGCCCTCCAGGAGGCCCTCGCGGTCAGGCCGGACGACGCGAAGGCCCGCAACCTGCTGGGCCTGGCCTGCTTCAAGCTGGGGGACTTCGAGCAGGCCGAGAGCCTCTACGCTCGCCTGGTCCACGAGAACCCCACCGACGCGACCCTCCGGGTGAACCTGGGGCTGGTCCACCTCAAGAGCGGCCGCTTCGAGGACGCCATCCGCGAGCTCTCGACCGCCGCCGACCTCGAGCCCGGCCACAAGCGGGCCCAGAACTACCTCGGCCTCGCGCACGCCCGCGTGGGCGACTACGCCCAGGCGCGTGAGTGCTTCGCCCTGGCGGGCTCCGCCGCGATGGTGGAGCAGATGGACGACGCCCTGGCCGGGATCGCGCCGGCCACCGCCCCCCTCGCCGAGGCTCCGGCCGAGGAGTCCCACGTCTTCGACGCCGAGGTCGACGTCGATGGCGACGAGGACGAGGGCGAGGAGGTGGTCGCCGAGATCGACGTCGCCGCGCCCGCCGAGGAGCCCGCCGCCGCCGCGGCGCCGGCCCCCGCGCCGGAGCCCGCACCCGCGCCGGAGCCCGCGCCGGAGCCCGAGCCGGAGCCCGAGCCGGAGCCCGAGCCGGAGCCGGAGCCCGAGCCGGAGCCGGAGCCCGAGCCCGAGCCGGACACCGAGCTGATCGCGGAGGAGGAGCCTCCCGCCGAGGCGGCGGCCCCGGCCGCCGCGCCCCGCTCCTCGGCCCGGGCCATCTTCGGGCTCGACGCCCCGGCCCCCGCCCCCTCCCTCCCCACCGGCGCCGCCGGGATCTCCGCGCCGTCCCCCAGGCTTCGCCTGGGGCGGGACGAGCCCCGCCTGCCCGGCGCGGCCTCTCGCGACTTCCAGGTCGGCGAGGGCGTGCTCATCGTGCCGGTCCACGGCGAGGCCCTCTCGCGCTGCGCCGGCCTCCTCACCACCTCCGGCAACCTCGAGTTCGAGGCCGAGGTGAAGCGCTTCCGCGGCCGCGCCACGGAGAAGCCCTTCGGCGAGGGCGCCGACCGCTTCTTCCGGGTCAAGGGTGAGGGCCAGCTGATCATCGGCCTGGGCGACACCGTGGCCACCTGCTTCACCATCGACGACATCGACGGCTACTTCGAGGAGTCGAAGGTGCTCGCCTTCGAGGAGTCGGTCGCCTACGAGAACGGCCGGGTGCCCAGCTCCGTCTCCGCCGACCTCAACCTGGTCCACCTCCGGGGCCGGGGGCAGGTCGCCGTCCGCACCGAGGGTCCCATCCGGGGCATCGACGTCACGGCCGGCGCCCCCCTGCGGGTGCCCCTGGAGCACCTGGTGGGCTGGCACGGCGGGTTGACCCCCCGGATCGCGGTGCTGGCCGAGGAGGGCGGCCCCGGCGGCGAGCCCCTGGTGGGCATCGAGCTGGTCGGGGATGGAGTCGCGCTCCTCTCCCTGCCCGGTCACGGGCGCTGAAGAGAGCCGCAGCGATGACGATGCGCCGGGGTCCCCTCGCCGAGCTGGGCAACCTGCCCAACCTGCTCACCCTGGGGCGGGTCCTGCTGATCCCCATCTTCCTGGTCTTCCTCTTCTACGGCTCCCGCTTCAGCTCGGCGGTGGCGGCCTTCCTCTTCATCGGCGCCAGCCTCACCGACGTGGTGGACGGCTTCCTCGCCCGCCGGATGAACCTCATCACCACCATGGGGAAGTTCCTCGACCCCATCGCCGACAAGCTCCTGGTGATGAGCGCCCTGGTGATGCTCCTCTCCCTCGGGCGGGTGCCGGCCTGGGTGGTGATCCTCATCCTGGCCCGCGAGTTCATCATCTCCGCCCTGCGCACCCTGGCCATGAGCGAGGGGGTGGTCATCGCGGCGGGGCAGGGCGGCAAGTGGAAGACCAGCCTCCAGATGGTCGGCCTGATCGGCCTGATCCTCCACTACCCCTACCGGATCGACTTCCTCTTCTTCGAGGCCGACCTCGACCTCCACCGGATGGGCCTGTGGCTGGTCTACATCTCCCTGGTTCCCGCGATCCTGTCCGGCGTGGCCTATTTCCAGGGCTTCTGGGAGGCCGTCGAAGATGCTTGACAGATCCCTCCGGCCCGCCTAGAAAACCTGTCCTTCGGAATATGCGGGTGTAACTCAGTGGTAGAGTGCAACCTTGCCAAGGTTGACGTCGTCAGTTCGAATCTGATCACCCGCTCCAAAGCGCCTCCCCGGGCTTCCCGGTGGAGGCGCTACCTTTTTGAGCGGCCGGAGGCGTCTCCTCAGCCGTTGCAGATCTCGTCGCAGGGGTCGGGCGTGCTGTTGTCGTCGCAGGCCTGGGCCCCCGTCTGGCGCACGCAGGCGCCGGCGTTCCAGGCGTTGTAGCTCTCGGGACTGCCGGGGCAGAAGGTGCCCTCGTCCACCGCGTCACAGCTGAGGCCGATGATCCGGAGGGCGTCCCCGGTCTCCTCGACGCAGTCGGCGATGCTGTCGAAGAAGCGGTCGAAGCTCTCGCCGTCGCAGCGCTTCTGGTGCTGGCAGCCCTCGACGAGGGTGCGCTCGCAGGCGCGCTCGGGGGACATGGGGCAGGCGGTGAGGCCGGCCAGGAGCACCCCGGCCAGCAGCAGTCTCGGCAGATGTCGCATCGCTTCGGCTTCCCTTTCGGAACGGCCCCCTCTCTCGAAGGCCCTTGTCTCGAATTCAGGCCCTGTCACAATGGCACAGGATGAGGGCTTCGAAGAAGGCAGGCTGGGGCGCAGGGGGGCTGCTGGGGGCCCTCGTGCTTTCACTCCCACTCGTGGCGGGCGCCGACGTGGCTCCGCTCCCACCCCCGGAGCCGGCGCCGCCGCCGGCGCCGAGCGCGACGGAGGCGGGGGTGAAGGGCTGGCAGGACTTCCAGCTGGAGCAGGCCACCACCTGCGTGGGCGCGGCGGACGAGGTTATGGCCGCGCCCGCCGAGTGGACCCACGAGGGCTTCCGCTACCGGATCGAGGGCGGGCGGGCCGGCCTCTCCCGGGTCGACGCGTCGCCGCACCCCGGCGTGATCAAGCTGGGCGTGGTCTCGGGCATCAAGGAGCCGGACCCGGCCACCCTGAAGGTCCTCGAGGGCTTCCTCGCCACCTTCGCCGAGGCGAAGGTCGACGCCGTGCTGGTCGGGGGCGACTCGGGCTTCTCCGGGATGGAGCTGGAGAAGGTCTTCCGCGCCCTGGGCCAGAGCGGCCTGCCCATCCTGGCCATCGCCGGGAACAACGAGTCGCGCAGCAAGTACAACCGGGCCCTGCGCGCGGTCAGCGCCGACCACCCCAACGTGCTGAACCAGGACATCGTCCGGGTGGTGCAGGGGCAGGGCTTCGGCGTGGTCAGCCTCCCGGGCTACCACCTGAAGGCCTTCGCCTCGACCAGCGCCTCCTGCGTCCACGACGACGACGACATCAAGGCCCTCGAGGCGCTCCTCGCCTCGGTGGAGGGGGAGCGGGTGCTGCTCTCCCACGGCCCGCCGAAGCAGCAGGGCAAGGCCGGCACCGACTGGGTCGATCAGGCGACCGGGAACGTGGGCAACGAGCTGCTCACCCGGGTGCTGCAGAAGAGCAAGCCCCGCCTGACCGTGACCGGGCACATCCTCGAGTCGGGGCTGCGGGCCACCGACGCGAAGGGCAAGCCGGCGGCGCCGGGCAAGCCCCAGGGGGCGCTCGTCCTGAACCCCGGGCAGGTCAGCGCCTTGCCCTACCAGCTCTCCTCCGGGCAGGTCATCCACGGCACGGGGGCGCTGGTGACGGTGCAGGGCGGCAAGATCCACTGGAAGATCCTCGAGGGGCCGAAGCCCTAGACCTCGACCGAGGAGAGGGGAGGGGAGCTCGATGGCTCGACCGGAGATCCACCGGCGCCCGGGAGGCGCCACGACCCTGGCCCTGCTCGGGCTGCTGTTCCTCGGCGGCTGCCGCTCGAAGCTCTGCCTCACCGGGGACCGGGAGTGTGACCTGCCCTCGCCCTGCGCCGGGCTCACCTTCACCTGCGACGTGGCCGAGGGCGACGAGCCCTCGGTGAAGGTCTACGAGGCAGGCGACCCGCTGCCGGCCGGCCTCGACACCCTGGTGAGCCCGGGGGACTTCCTCCTCCAGAACGACCAGGTGGTCGCGGTGATCGAGGCCCTCGATCACGCCCACTACCTGGGGACCAGCGGCGGCAACCTCCTGGACCTGGCCTCGCGCGGCGGCGCCGACACCCTCAACCACGTGATCCAGGCGATCGGCCTCCTGCCCGAGGACGCCGCGGTCTACACCGACGCCCGGATGATCTCCGGCGAGGGCCTCGTCGCCCTGCAGGTCACCGGACACCTCGACGGGCACCCCGACCTGCGCATCGCGACCCGCTACGAGCTGCGGGCCTGCGAGCCGGGCCTGCGCATCCGCACCGAGTTCGCCAACCTCGAGCCCGATCCGAAGATGGTCGCGCTCCTCGACGGCCTCTACTGGAGCGGCCGCGAGAACCTCCCCTTCACCCCGGTGGCCGGCACGGGCTTCGTCCACCCCTCCTTCGGCCTGACCACCGTGGGCGACGTCTACACCGACGCCCCCTTCCTGGCGGCCACGGCCCACACCGAGGAGGCCTCGAGCTACGCCGTGTTGGCCTGCGACCAGCCCCACCTCTCGGGCTTCCACTCGGACGTGGTCTCGGCCGTGGGCAAGCGCCCGGTGCTCCTGACGACCCGCTCGACCGCCTCCCTCGAGCGCTTCTTCGGGGTGGTCCCCGGCCGCTCGGTGGGGCCCGCCGCCGACCTCGCCCTCGAGGTGCGCGAGCAGCTCTTCGACGAGCGCTGGGTGCGGATCGACGGGCAGATCGTCACGAGCGGGGGTGGCCCCCTCGGGGACGAGGCCCGGGCCTCGGTGATCCTGGAGGAGGGCAGCCTCACTCAGGAGCGCGGCGCCCGGACGCCCTGGACCCAGGTGGCGCCCGACGCCGAGGGCCGCTTCTCGGCGCGGGTGCCCTGGCAGCGCGGTTACGTCCTCACCGTCGAGGCCTTCGGCCGGCCGGTGGAGGAGCGGGCCCTGGACGTGGACATCACCAACCTGGACCTGGGCCGGATCGCCATCCCGGGCGACGCCACCCTCACCCTGCAGGTGCTGCGGGACGGGGTGCCCGGCGAGGGGCTGGTCTTCTTCCACCCGGCGGACGAGGCCACCCGGGAGGCGGTCTCCGGCCGGCTGCACGGCGTCTGGTCGACCTGCGCGCCCCTCCTGGGCGCACCCCACGGAGGCTCGCCCGCCTGCAACCGGGTGCTGGTGACCCAGACCACCGCCGTGGCGGTGCCCGCGGGCAACTACGAGGTCTTCGCCACCGCCGGCCCCTTCCGGCGCCTGGGCCGGGCCTCCCTGAGCGTGGCCGAGGGCGAGGCGCAGAGCCTCTCCTTCGATCTGGGCGCGCTCCCCCTGAAGCCCACCGGCACCCTCGACGGGGACTTCCACGTGCACGGCGGCGCCTCCTTCGACTCGTCGATCCCCCACCTCGATCGCGTGCGGGCCTTCCTCGCGGCGGACCTCGACGTGATCGTGGCGACGGATCACGACGTGGTCCACGACTACGCCGCGGCGCGGGCGACCCTCGACGCGGACGCGCGGCTGGCCCTCATCGTGGGCGTGGAGACGACCGGCCACGTCCTCTACGGCCTGGACCCGAACACCTACGTGCCCAAGGTCATCGGGCACTGGATCTTCTGGCCCCTGGACCTCGACCCCCTGGCCCCCCGCCGCGGGATGCCCTGGGACGAGGAGGTCGAGCCCGGCGGCCTGATGGAGCGGATGGCCGGGGCCGGCTGGCCGGACGAGCGCGGCATCGCGCAGCTCAACCACCCCTACGCCGAGGCGGACTTCGGCCGGGACCTCGGCTGGCCGAAGGCGCTGGGCATCGATCTGGACCTGCCCCTCCCCACCCAGGACGACGGCAGCTCGGCGGCCCTCTACCTGCGCACCCCCGAGGGCGGCCGCTTCGGCAACGGCGACTACCACGCCCAGGAGGTGATGAACGGCACCGAGAACGGGGACCTCCTGCCCTACCGGGCCTTCTGGTTCTACCTGCTGAACCAGGGGATCCTGCGCGCCGGCACCGCGAACAGCGACTCCCACGGCCTGACCGACAACGTCCTGGGCACCCCCCGCAACCTGATCTGGGCCAACACTCCGGTGGTGCCCTTCTCGGAGCCGGTCTTCGACACCGCGGTGCGCGAGGGGAGGATGATCGGCACCAACGGGCCCGTCCTCGAGGTCGCGCTCGACCGGGGCAGCGGCGCCCCCCTCGGCCCCTCGATCCTCCCGGTGCAGCCGACCGCCGGCAGCAGCCTCCGGATCCGGGTGAGCGCCGCTCCCTGGGTGCCGGTGGAGGAGGTCCGGATCATCGTCAACGGGACGGTGGTGAGGACCTTCGACGGGGCGGAGCTCGTCACCCCCCTGGACCCCTTCGGCGCCAGCGAGCTGCTGCGCCTCGAGCAGAGCCTGCCGCTCTCCGAGCTGCTGCCCGAGGCGGGCGACGCCTGGATCGTCGTCGAGGCCGGCGCCCCGCTGCCGCAGGCGGGTGACCTCGACTGCGACGGAGTGCCCGACACCACCGACAACGACGGAGACGGCGCCATCGACTGGCGGGACGTCGACCGCAACGATGACGGCGTGGTCGACGCGGCCGACCTCGACGTGAACGAGGACGGCAAGCGGGACGCGAAGGACACCCCGGCGGCCTGCGAGGGAGGGGAGGGGCCGCTCCGGAACCCCGCCCTGCCCGAGGCCAGCGACGCGCCGGCGCGGATCTTCGAGGCGGTGACCCCCGGCGGCTACCCCTTCGCCTTCACCAACCCCTTCGTGATCGACCGCGAGGGCGACGGCTTCGACGCCCCGGGGCTGGAAGGAGGCTCGTGATGCGCGCGCTCCTGCCGCTCCTCCTCGCCCTCGGGCTGGCGCTGCCCGCCGCCGCCGACCCCTGCCAGCGCTCGGCCACCGTGGCCCTCGGCCCGCTCCAGGCCGGCCCGGCGACCGGCGCCCTGGGCACCCCCCGCCGCGCCTGCGCCCGCACCGAGCTTCGCCTGGGCCTCGACGCCGGGGCGATCATCGCCACCTCCGAGTTCTACGGCTACCTCCACGGCGGCCTGGTCCTGGAGGGGAGCTGGGCGCTGCGCCCCGAGACCGAGCTCTTCGCCCGCATGGAGCTGGTCCGCTACGACAGCGTCATCAGCTCCCTCTCCGCCTCGGCCCTCGGGCCCGGCTACCTCTCGGGCGGCGCCAGCCACCGGCTCCTGGCCCTCGCGATCGGCGGCCAGCCCCTCCTCCTGAACGCCTACGGCCGCGTCCTGCTGCCGACGGCGGTGCTCCTCGATCGGGGCAGCTGGCCCCTGGGCCTGGAGGCCGGCGCCACCGGGGCCTGGGAGCTGCACCCGAAGCTCGATCTCCACGCGGGCCTCGCCCTCTTCGGGGACGGCGCCTTCGGCAGCGGCCCGGCGCGGCCCCGGGTGGGACTCCGCCTGGTGCCGGGCGTGAGCTACTGGGCCCTCTCCTGGCTCGCGGTGGTCGGCGAGGTGGACCTGGGGATGGGCCACGCCGCCGCCCTCGACACCCTGGGCCTGGGCCTCGGCCTGCGGGTCGGCGGCGAGCGCCTGGGCGCCGCCCTGGAGCTGCGCGCCCCCCTCGCCGGGCGCGAGCGCCACGACGCGGCGCTCCTCCTCACCGCCACCTGGCGGCCGGCGGGCTGAAGACGGTACGAGGCGCCCCGGTGTGTAATCCTTCCCGGTCTCGGTCGTCATGGTGGGTGAATGGCCATGACCGCTGACAGAGTCCACGACCCCACGGGGGGGGTCGGGGTCCTGCCCCTGGACCCCGATGCCCGGGATCGGGCAATCGTGAGGCGCATCCTCGCCGGTGAGCGCGAGGCCTTCGAGGAGCTCGTCACCCGCCACGGCCCCGGCCTGCGCCGGACCATCGAGCGCATGCTCGGGCGGCCCGACGTGGCGGACGAGGCGGTGCAGGAGGTCTTCCTGCGGGCCTGGAATGCCCTGGGGAGCTACCGGGGGGACGCCACGGTGCGCGGCTGGCTCTACCGGATCGCCACCAACCACTGCCGGGACCTGCGCAAGCGCCCGGGCTGGAAGGAGCGGACCGCCTCGGACCCGGCGGAGGTGATCTCCGGGCAGGCGACGCCGGAGGACCGCAGCCCGGAGCAGCGCGCCGCTCACCGGCGGGCACTCGGCGCGGTCCAGGCGGCGCTCACCGCGCGCCTGCGCCAGGACCCCGCCCTCCGGAAGCGCCTCGCCCGGCTGGAGCAGGTGGACGAGCTGGTCCGTGGTCTGGGCGAGCCTCCCGCCGACCCGGATCCCGAGCTCACCCGGCGGGTGATGGAGCGGATCGCGGCGGAGCCGGCGCCCCGGCCGGCCGCCCAGCTCGACGCGCACCGGCCGCGCCGGACCTTCTCCTGGCCGACCGCCCTCGCGGCCTGCCTCCTCCTCCTGATCGGCTTCCTGGCCGGGCGCTTCGCGCACCGGCCGGCGCCGAGGGAGGGCCAGGGGAGCGACGCGGCGACGCTCGCCCGTGTCGACGCGCCGGAACCCGGGGGCGTGGTCGTCCACTTCGTCCTCGAGGCGGGCGAGGCCCGGACCGTCTCGGTGGTGGGCACCTTCAACGGCTGGGCCCCGGAGGCCCACCCCATGCACCGCTCGCAGGGCCGCTGGATCGCCCGGCTGCGCCTGCCGCCCGGCCGGCACGAGTACCAGTTCCTGATCGATGGCGAGCGGTGGATCGTGGATCCCTCGGCGCCGTCCACGGCCCAGGATGGCTTCGGGGGCGTGAACGGGGTGCTCGAGATCTGACGTCCGGGTCGCACCTCGACTATGGTCGGCCGCGATGCGAGTTCGTGGCTCCCTCCCCGGCGCGGCCCTGCCGGCCTGGCTCCTCGTGATGGCGCTGACCCTGGCGCCGCGCTCCGCCGGGGCCGAGCTGCGCCTGGAGGGGAGGGCGGAGCTGCAGGGCGGAGGGGCCACCCGGGCGTACCTCGTCCCCGGCACCGTCGAGCCCGAGGCCGTGGGCCTGCTGCAGCTGGGCCTGGGCCTCAGCCACCATCGGCCCCGGCACTGGATGCGGGCCGGCTACGACTTCAGCGTGCAGTCCCTCCCCCTCTCGGGCAAGTGGGGCCTCTTCCACCGCGGCCAGCTCGCGGGGCGCCTCGCGCTGCGCCGCAGCGGGCGCCTGGAGCTCTCCCTGCGCGGTGGCGCCATCGACTTCCTGAGCGAGGGTGCCGTCGCCACCGGGAGCTCTCTCGACGTCGTCGCGACCCGGGCCCGCTACGCCGGCTTCGCGCTGGGGGGCTCCCTGCGGATCGGCAGGACCCGGCTCGAGAGCCGCCTCGACGCCGAGTACCGGAGCTCCCGGGCGCAGCTCTCGGGGAGCGGGAACGACACGACCACCGACCCGCTCGACGAGGTGCTGATCGAGGGCCGGATCGGGGTCGACCACGATACCGGCCACCGGACCCGGCTGAGCCTGGCGCTGGTGGGCAGCGGCCGGGCCTCGGACTCGGACTACCTCAGCTACGGGGGCGGCGGGCTCGAGCTCGGCGTCGCGGTCGTGCCTCGCCGCGGGACGTCGATCCAGGCCCTCGTTCGCAGTCAGCTCAACGCCTACCCGGCGGGGGGTGATCCGGCCTTCCAGCGCCAGGACCTCTTCGCCCGGGTCTGGCTGCTCTTGCGCCAGCGGCTCGCCGAGGGGGTCTGGCTCGGGGCCGTCTGGTCCTACAGCGCGAACGGCTCGGTGGAGGCCGCCTACGACGCGGATCGACACCTGGCGCTCCTGACCCTGCAGCTGGAGGGAGCGCTCCTGCGATGGTGAGGACACGTGGCACGCGCCAGGGGGGCTGGCTCATCGCCAGCGTCGGCCTGCTGGGGATCATGGGCCTCCCCGCCCCGGTCCTGAGCGAGGCGCCACCCGGGCCGCCCGCGGTCGAGGAGGTCGAGGGCGCGCCGGAGGGCGAGCCTGCCGACGCCCGTACGCGCGGGAGGATCGCCCTGCGAGGGCTGCGGCCCGGGGACCGGGTGGAGGTGGATGGCGCCCCGCTCCCCGAGGGAACGTCGGAGCTGGAGGTCGAGCCCGGGCTGCACCTGGTCACGGTCTTCCCTGTGGCCGAGCCCCCCCTCGAGCTCTTCGTAGAGATCGAGGGCGGCGGCCACCTCGAGCTGCCGCGGGCGCCGCCGCCGCCGCTACCCCGGGCGTGGGCCACCGGCTCGCCGGCGTCCTTCGGCGCCGCCGGCGCCGCGCTCTTCGCCGCGGGCACCTGGGCGGTCCTGGCCCGGCGGACGGACCGGGCCATCGAGGGTCTGTCCACCCGGACCGATCTCGATCCCGCGGTCCAGGCGCTGGTGATCGCCGAGGCCGAGGGCCGGGCCACCCGGCGCCGCCGCGCCCTGATCGGGATGGTCGGCGTGGGGGCCCTGCTGGCGGCCACGGGGACGACCCTCCTCCTCTTGCCCACCGCCGGGGAGAGCGCCGCCCCGGGGCTGACCGTGGTGGGCGTGTGGTAACCTTCGAGCCGAACGGACGTCATGAAGAGCGTGACTCACCTGCCCGATAGCCTGAACCGAGCGCTGGGGGCGCTCCTCCTGGTGGTGGTCGGCCTCCTGCCGGCGGCCGCCGCCCGGGCGAGCGACGACCTCATGGCCGGGCTGCGCGAGCGCTCGGAGGCGGCGGGCGTGCCGCCCACGATCCTGGCCGGAGTGGAGCGGGAGCTGATCCAGGCGCAGGAGGCGGGCGTCAGCGCGGAGGCCCTCCGGAACAAGTACCTGGAGGGTCTGGCGAAGGGCGTTCCACCGGCGAAGATCCTGGTGGTCGTCCGGACCCTCCGGGTGCGGATCGAGCGGGCGGCCCGGCTCCTCGCACCCCTGGCGTCCGCGGACGCCTCGCGGGCCTCGGTCCGCGTGGCCGACGCCCTGGGCCGGGGTGTGTCGCCCGAGGACGTCGGGCTGCTGGTGAACCGAGCTCGCGAGCGTCTGGCCCGGGCCGAGGTGGTGGCCGAGGGGACCCAGACCCTCGCGCGCCTGCGAGAGGCCGGCCTCTACGATCCCGCCCTCTGCGAGGCGGTCGGGAGGGCGGTCGCCGCCGGGTACACCGAGCAGGATCTCGACCGCCTGGGAGACGATCTGCGGCGCTTCGCCGCGAACGGCGGTGACCTCGCCGACTTCTCCATCGGCGGCGACGCACGAGGAGAGGGGCGGGAGGGTCACCTCCTGGACGAGAGCGCGGGCAGCGCGGCCAGCGAGGTCCCCGGCACCGAGGAGCTGGGGGGAGGCTCGGGAGGAGAGGGCGGCGAGGATCCGCTCGCCGGGGATCGCCCCGGCACCGACGAGGTCTTCCGCGCGGGGCGCGATCAGGATCCGAACAACCCGGATCCGCCCAGGCCCTGATCGCCCGGCGCGCTGCGCCCCGGTCGCTGTAACCGAGCTCGCGCTCGGTCGTCACAAGCGGGAGAGGGCCGAGACGGACTCGGCCCCCGGCTTCCAGTTTCGGTTCCGGCGACGGGGGTCGCCGAGTGAGGGACCGGACTCGATCGAAGAAGGGATACCCATGTCTCGCTCCTGGAGAACGCTCACCCTCGCTCTCTTCCTTCTCGGCTGGGCCCTGGCTGCTCCCGCGGAGGAGCCGGCGGTCACCGGCGCTCCCGCCACCTCCGGCGACGAGGCACCGGGCGCCGGCCTCTTCGGCGCCGGCGTGGTCCTCGGGTTCAAGGCAGGAGGCGGCTTGGGGCAGCTGACCAGCCCCCTGGGCGCGTCGCTGGTGGCGGAGCTCGAGCTCGGCTACACCCTGCCGCTCCCCGAGCCCGTCGGCCGCGATCTGCAGCTCTTCCTCGCGGGTCAGTACATCGGCCCCTCGGTCAGCGAGACCGTCTCGGAGCCGGATCCCCGTCTCCCGGGCGACGGCACCTGGAGCTACTCCGTGACGCTCCAGCAGGCGATCCTCGCGCTCGGCGTGCTCTACCGGCTCCCCCTCGGTCCGGAGTGGCTCCGGCCCTACCTCTCCGCCGGCGCGCGCCTCACCCTGAGCCGGGCCGTGGTCAGCGGCGACGCGGAGGGGGAGCCCTTCGGGGAGAACGAGGAGACCGCCACCGACCTCGGCGGCCAGGGCGCCCTCGGCGCCGAGCTGGCCCTCGGCCCGGGCGCGCTCCTCCTCGAGCTGCAGTTCGGCTACGCGCCGCTCGACGGGAAGGTGTTCCAGAACACCAACTCGGGCGCGCTCGCGTTCGCCCTCGGCTACCGCCTCTTCTTCTAGCTCCAGGCCTCTCGCGCCTTTTTGTCTCCAAGGAGATCTCATCCATGCGCTCGCTCCCCAACTTCCTGGACCTCGCCCCTTCGCCCCGGGTCCTCCTCGCGGCCCTGCTCCTCGCCCTGGCCCTGCCGGGCTGCCGCGCCGAGCTCGACGGCCCGACCGTCGTCGTCGCCGACCCCGCCCCCGACGCCGAGCTGCCCGTCTCGCCCGGCATCCTCTGCCGGATGCAGCACCCCGAGGCAGGCACCCCGGTGATCGTGAGCGGGGAGGGGCTCTCGCCGCTGCCCTTCGACATCCCCGACGATCCCACCCTCGCCTTGCCCTCCCTCTCTCTCCTGCTCCACAGCGACCTGGCCGGCGCGGCGATCGACCCGAGCGAGATCGTCTACGGGGGCGAGCCGGGCGAGCCCAACGCTGAGCTCCTCAGCTGGCAGACCCAGAGCCAGCTCACCTTCCTCGTCCGGGACGAGCTCCTCCTGGCGGAGGGGGCGTCCGGCATGCTGCCCGTCGGCATCTACGATCTTCGGGTCGACAACCCGAACGGCGCGCAAGCCACCACGGCCAGCTCCCTCGCCGTGACCGACCGTCCCCGGGTCTCGTCCGTCACGCCCGGGATCACCTGCCTCGACGAGGGGCCTCGCACCCTCACCCTCGACGGCGAGACCGTGCTCCGGATCGAGGGGGAGGACGCCTTCGTCCGCGTCGGGGGCGACGACTTCGCCGTCAGCGGCTTCGAGCGCTGCACGCCGATCGCCCACGGCGCCGTCTCCGCGCAGAGCTGCGAGCAGGTCACCCTGGAGCTCGACCAGGGCGCGGTCGCGGTGGGCTACCCCGAGCTCACCTTCCAGAACCCCGAGACCGCGGCGTGCAGCTCGGTCCACGACGAGGACCAGATCAACCTGCGGGTGGTGCCGGCGCCGACCCTCGAGGCGGCGATCCCCTCCCTGATCTGCTCGGCCGAGGGCACCCGGGAGGTGGTCCTGCAGGGCACCGGGCTGCTGGCCATCGACGGCGAGCTCCCCTCGGTGACCCTCCTCGACGAGAGCGGCACCGTCCGGACCCTGACGGTCACCCTGCCGGCGTCCACCCTCGCCGGCGAACCCAACTGCAGTCCCCTGACGACCCTGGGACACACCGTGGAGCTCTGCAGCGAGGCGTCGATCGTGGTGCCGGTCGAGAACCCGAGCGCGCCCTACAAGCCGACCCTCACCCTCACCAACCCCGCGCCGGCCGGCTGCGCGGGGAGCACGGATCTCGAGCTCATGCTGGTGCCCGAACCGACCCTCGACGCGATGGTCGCGCCGCTCTCCTGCATCGCGCAGGGCGATCGCGGCTTCACCCTCCAGGGCACCGGCTTCCTCGGGGTGGACCACGGAAGCGGTGAGGTGCTGCCGTCGATCTTCGTGGACGGCGTCGAGCTTCACCCGAGCGACCTCGGGCAGTGCGAGAGCCTGGACGTGGTGGGGCTCACCGTCCGCCGCTGCCAGGAGGCCTACCTGTTGGTTCCCGAGGGCCTGATGACCGTCGCCGACGGAACCTGGGCGCAGCCCGAGCTCCGCCTGACCAACCCCGCGCCGGCGGGCTGCAGCGGGGAGCACACCACGGCCCTCACCCTGGTGCCGCCGCCGACCCTCGCTAGCGCCGAACCCTCCCTCGTCTGCACCGAGCAGGGGACCACCGAGGTGGTGGTCACCGGAACCGGCTTCCTCTCCGTGGGTGAGGGCGCCGGAGCGCAGCTGCCCGCGGTCACGGTGGGTGGTGATCTCGTGACCGTCAGCGCCCTGGCCGGCTGCGCCAGCGTGCCGGCGGAGGGGCTCACCGTGGAGCAGTGCGATCAGATGACCCTCACCCTGCCCGTGGGCGCCGGGGATCCCACGAACTCCGAGATCGTGGTGACGAACCCGAGCCCCGCCGGCTGCGGCGCGAGCGACGCGGACGCGCTGGTGATCGCGCCGCCCCCGCGGATCGACTCCCTCGCGCCTCCCGTCCTCTGCGACGTCGGTGGACCGGCCCTCGTCACCTTGAGCGGCGAGCACTTCCTCACCGTGGACGGCGTCGTCCCGGAGGTGACCCTCGCGGGGACCGCCCTGCCGCCGGGCAGTGTCACGGCCCTGGGCTGCAGCCCCCTCACGGTGCCGCGGCTCGGCGTCGAGACCTGCACGACCCTCGAGGTCACGGTCTCACCCGGCAGCTTCGCCGACTCCTCGGTGGAGGTGGGCGTGATCAATCCGGCCCCTGCCGGCTGCTCGGCCACGGCCGTCGAGCTGCTCTCCTCGGTCACGCCGCCCGTGATCACCACCGCCCAGCCCGCGCTGGTCTGCACGGACGAGGGTGCCCGGACGATCGTCCTCCAGGGCACCGGCTTCTTCGACGTCGGTGGGGTGCTGCCTTCGGTCACCCTCGGCGGAAGCCCGGTCCAGAGCCAGTCCATCACCGGCTGCACGCCCGTCACCCTCGGCTCCACCACCGCCGAGCGCTGCACCGAGCTGACCGTCGTCGCCCCACAGTCGAGCCTGTCGTCGGGCGATGTCGAGGTGAGCCTCGTCAACCCGGCGCCCATCGGCTGCAGCGTCGCCACCGCGACGGTGCTGGACGCTCCTCCCGCGATCGCCATCCACTCGGTCGCGCCCTCCGCGGTCTGCGCCGCCCTGGCGGCGCCGCTGACCGTCACCGTCGCGGGGGAGGGCTTCCTGGACGTGGACGGTGCGCTGCCCACCCTCACGGTCGCCGGAGCGACCCTGGCGGTGGACGGTCTCGCGACCTGCTCCTCCCTGAGCGTGGCCGGGATGAGCGTGGCGAGCTGCAACGAGCTCACCTTCACCGTCGATCCCTCCACCCTGAGCGGCACGGACATCCCCATCGCCATCACCAACGCCGCGCCCTCGAGCTGCGGCGCGAGCGCCACCGGGGTCTTCTTCCTGACCCCGCCGCCCACGCTCACCGGCGTGACCACGCCCAACTTCTGTGCCAGCGACGGGGGCACCATCGGCCTCGTCGGCACGAACTTCACCGCCGGCACCCAGGTCACCCTCGAGAGCGGCACCACCGTCCACGTGGGGACCGTCACCTACAACGACCCCACCTCGCTGGAGGTCACCTTCCCGCCCGGGCTCGACGCGGGGACCTACGACCTGCGGGTGAGCGCCACCGGCTGCGACGACGTCCTGGTCGGGGCCGTGTCCGTCGACCCGGCGCCCCTGGTCTTCTTCATCGATCCTCCCACCGTCTACAACGGGGTGATCACCGAGGTGACCCTCTTCACCACCGGCCTCTCCGACACCTACGGGGCCTCCACCGTCGAGCTGCTCTATCCCGACGGCGCGACGACGACCTCGCTGCCCTTCACCGAGGGCAGCCGGGCCAACCGGCTGCTCACGCCCATCCCGGCCGACGATCCCGAGAACCCGGGCTCGCCGCTGCCCCCCGGCGCCTTCGAGCTGCAGGTGACCAACGCCCTCGGCTGCACCAGCGCCCTCAACGGGAGCCTTACGGTCACCGACACCCTCACCCTGGAACTCGAGGGCATCGATCCGGCCTACGTCTCGCCCACCCGGGAGACGGCGGTGAGCATCACCGCGCAGGACACCTCGGCGGTGGTCTTCGAGTCCACCCCGCGGGTCTACCTCAACCCGAACCCCCCCGGTGCGGGCTCGCCCGTGGGCCTGACCGCGGTGCTCTTCGAGAGCGACCGCCTCCTGACGGCCGTGGTGCCCGCGGGGATGACCCCGGGCGACTACGATCTGATCGTGGTCAACCCCTCCGGGTCGGTGGGGCTCCTCCCGCTGGCCCTGACGGTCACGCCCAGTGAGCCGCCGCTGGTCGAGGTGGTCGTGCCGGCCGCGGTGGACGCCATCGCCGACTCTCCGGCTCAGATCCGGGGCTCGGGCTTCGCCACCGACGCTGGCGGGGTGGGGGTCGACCTCGACTGCCGCGACACCGTCGGCGCGACCTACACCTTCTCGGCGACCAACGTCACCGTGGTCGACGCAGGCACCATCGACGTGACCCTGCCGGTGGACTCCGCCGGGGTCCCCATCGGCAGCGTCTGCCTGCTCACCGTCACCAACCTCACCGAGGGCTCCTCCTTCACCTACTCCGCGGTGTCGGTGAAGAACGCCTCCCAGAACCTCAACGCCTGGTCTCAGCTGACGCCGATGAACGAGGGCCGCCGGGCGCTCGCCCTAATCGCCGGCCGGCCCACCAACACCAGCCGCTTCCTCTACGCCATCGGTGGCGACGGGGGAGACTTCTCCACGGCCAAGACCTCGGTGGAGGCCGTCGGCGTGGACGTCTTCGGTGGCTTCACCGCCGCGGGCTGGCAGGATCAGCGCAACGCCCTCCCGGCGCCCCGCTCGAACGCTGGCTTCGCCCGGATCGGCCGCTTCCTCTACCTGACCGGAGGCCACCGGGGTCCGGACGGCGGGGGCAGCCTGACCGATGGCGAGACCAACACCTCCCTCCGGGCTGAGATCCTCGATCCCCGGACGACCCCGGAGCTCGTCGATCTCGACGCCGACCTGCTGGAGACCGGCGGGCTCAGCGCGGGGCTCTACTTCTACGAGGTCTCCGCGACCTTCCCGAGCAACGATCCGAGCAACCCCTCCGGGGAGTCCCTCCCCGGTGAGGTCCTCACCGTCCAGCTGCCGGCGATCTCCGTGGGGGGTATCGAGCTCACCCTGAAGTGGGACGACCTGCGACGAGAGGACGGCACGCTGGTGGGCGCGAACGGCTACCGGGTCTACCGGGCCCTGCCCGTGGCCGGCGGTGGGGCAGGGGACTTCGAGCTCCTCCACTCGGTCACCTGCGGGGCGGACACCACCTGCCTCTGTGGCATCGACTTCGACTGCGAGGTGGTGGACGTGGGGCAGCCCACCGACCCGGCCTCCCTGCCGCTCATGCGCGGCGCCCTCGGCGTCTGGCACGACACCACGGACTTCCTCACTCCACGGGAGGGGCACGCCACCGTCGCCCTCAGGCATCCGGATCCCCTGAAGGCCGACACCTGGTACCTCTACGTCTTCGGCGGCCGGAACGACACCAGCGGGGCCCTGGACACCTACGAGTGGGCCACGGTCACCGTGGCGGCTGACGGCAGCCAGACCGTCTCGGCCTGGACCACCGGCAGCAAGGCCATCGGTGGGGCCAAGTCGAACCTCGCGGCCTGGGTGCTCGACGCCGACGAGACAGCCCACGTGGGGGGTGACGAGGTCTACGTCTTCCTCGGCACCGGCCTGAACGACGCCGGCAATCCGGTGAACGGCCTGGCCTCCGGTTGGCTGGACACGACCAGCACCGACGGTGACCTCTTCAGCGCCGGCGCGACGGCGCTGGACCCCGAGGACGGCCCGGCGTCGGCCCGGGGTGCGGCCTGCTTCGGGGACGCCAACGGCTTCATCTTCACCTTCGGCGGCTTCGTCTCCGGGGGGCTCGCCAACGACCGCTCGGCGGAGGTGGTCGCTGGTCCGGACCTGGCCAACGTCTGGCAGGCCCCCGGTGGAGGCGATCTGAACCTGCGGCGCTCCTACTGCGCCTCGGCCCAGGAGAGCGCCTTCTTCTTCACTGCGGGGGGAACGACAGCGACCGAGACCGCGACGACCTCCGTCGAGACGACTGTCCAATAGTCACGGGAGTCACCGGGGCCCTCCGGGTCCCGGTGATGGGCCGCAGCTCTGCCAACCCTCCCCTGGCTGGAGCTGCGGCCCCTTTTCTTCGCCTCCCCCGCCACCTTGACCCGGGGACCTGCCTGGCGTCGAATGCGCGCCCCTCTCCCATGAACGATCCCCGAGGTGACGACGTGAGCCAGGCGAAGAAGATGGCGGTTCTCGTGGGCGGCGGTCCCGCTCCCGGTATCAACAGCGTGATCGGCGCGGCGACCATCCGGGCCCTCCTCGAGGGCACCGAGGTCGTGGGCGTGAAGGACGGCTTCCAGTGGCTGATGCAGGGCAACGTCGACCACGTGGAGAACCTCACCATGGATCAGGTGAGCCGGATCCACTTCCGGGGCGGCTCGCACCTGGGCATCTCCCGGGCGAACCCGACCACCGATCCGGCGCTGCTGGAGCAGACCGTGATCTCGCTCCTGCGCCTGAACGTCGATCGCCTGGTCACCATCGGCGGTGACGACACGGCCTTCACCGCGATGAAGCTGGAGCAGAAGGCCGAGGGCCGGATCCGGGTGGTGCACGTCCCGAAGACCATCGACAACGACCTCGATCTGCCGGGCCACGTGGACACCTTCGGCTACCAGACGGCCCGGCACCACGGCTGCGAGATCGTGAAGAACCTGATGGTCGACGCGCGCACGACCTCGCGCTGGTACTTCGTCATCTCGATGGGGCGGAAGGCGGGCCACCTGGCGCTGGGCATCGGCAAGGCCGCCGGCGCGACCCTCTCGCTGATCCCCGAGGAGTTCGACGAGCGCCCGATCCGCCTGAAGACCCTGGTCGACACCCTGGTGGGCGCGATCATCAAGCGGCGGGCCTACGGGCGCACCGACGGCGTCGCCGTCATCGCCGAGGGCGTGGTGCTGGAGATCGACAAGGACGACATGGCCGACGCCGCCGACGTCGAGCACGACGACCACGGCAACCTGCGCATCGCCGAGGTGAACATCGGCGAGATCCTGAAGATCGCGGTGCAGAAGCGCCTGGCCGAGTTCAACCTCAAGGCCACGATCGTCGAGAAGAACATCGGCTACGAGCTGCGCTGCGCCGACCCGGTCCCGATGGACATGGAGTACACCCGGGACCTGGGCTACTGCGCCGCGAAGTACCTCCTCGCGGGCGGGAACGCCTGCATGGTCTCGATGCAGGGGGGCAACTTCGTGCCGATCCCCTTCGAGGAGCTCCTCGACCCCGAGACCGGGAAGGCCCGGATCCGGATGGTGGACATCCACTCCACCCGCTACGCCATCGCCCGGCGCTACATGATCCGGATCCGCCGGGACGACTTCGAGGATCCCCACGAGCTGGCCCGCTTCGCCGCCACCGCCGGGATGACCCTCGAGGCCTTCAAGGCGACCTTCAAGGACCTGATCCGCCACGAGCCGCCGCCGCTCTCCTTCCCGGTGCCCGGGAAGACGCCGCCCGCGGCGCCGCCCTCGGGCGATTGACAGCCCGGGAGCGGCTTGGTTGAAGGGGCTCTTCGAATCGAGGGGTGAGCGATGAGCAGTGACGACCGGGGAAAGGATCGCAGGCAGCAGGACGCGGCCGTGGAGGTGGAGCGCCGTCAGGGCGACCGCCGCCGCTGGAAGCGGATCCCGGTGGAGATCTGGGGTGAGGCCTCCGACGGCGAGGCGACCTACTTCCACCAGGCCGCGGATCTCTCCGCCGGCGGGGTCTTCTTCACCGGGGCCATCCCCCAGCCGGTGGGGACGGTGGTGAAGATCAAGCTCGAGCTGCCCGGCGTGGAGCCGCTGACCGTCAACGGGGTGGTGGTGAACACCGGCGGCGGCGTGGATCTGGGCATGGGCGTGCAGTTCACCGACCTCTCCGACGAGGAGCGGGCCCGCATCGACGCCGTCGTCGAGTCCGACTAGATCGCCGGGTTGCAGCCGTCGGCGCTCTCGGTGACCACGATCGGCTCCGCGAGCGCGTCGTTGTCGCCGCGGACGATCTCCGGGAGCTCGGCGCAGCCGTTTCCGACCCGCTGCTCACCCATGCCGTCGTCCCGGCCCAGCTCGACCGCCAGGAGGTAGCCGCTGCCCGGCGGGATGCCCGGCAGCGTCAGGCTCTGGCCGCCCACGCCGGTGGCCGCGGCGGTGTCGATCGGGATCCGGTGGGCGCGCACCTCGGCGCCGTCGATCTTCAGCGGCACGACGCGCAGGGTGGGCTGGTCGGCCACGCAGGTGCGGGCCACCGCGGCGCAGGAGACCGCGTCCCCGCCGGTGTCGGTGCCCTGGAGCACGATGAGCTGGATCACCTCGCCGCCCTGCAGGTGCTGCAGCTCGACCCCGAAGCCGAGGCCCGGCTCGGCGCCGCAGCCCGGGAGGGCGAGGAGGAGGGGCAGGGTCAGCACCCAGGTGGCGCGGCGGAGGATCATTGCACGGTGATCGTGAGGGGGAGGGTGCCGGTCCGGCTGCCCCGGGCCGCGGCGATGCCGCCGGCGGTCGCCCCCACCGCGACGACGCCGACCGCCGTCCAGAGCCAGGGGTTCTTGTACCAGCGCGCCGTGCCGCCGCCCGGCACCTCGATGAGGTAGGAGAGGGGCGAGAGCGCGCTCCCCCGGCCCTGGACCCGGCGGCCCCGGGCGTCCCGCACCTCGAGGTAGTACTCCACCACCAGCTCGGTGGCGCCCTCGGGCAGGTTCAGGGCGGGCAGGGTGGCCGAGAAGCGGTTGCCGGGCCGCCGGTCGAGGGGCAGCTCGACGAAGGTGTCGTCCCCCAGCTTCCGGTGGAGGAGGAAGGCCTCGAAGCCCTCCTTCAGGTTCGAGATCGTGGCGGCCATCGTCACCGGGGTCCCCGGGAGGGCCAGCATCGGCGGATCGTGGGCGACCCGGATGGGCTTGAGCAGGCCCTCGTCGTAGGCGGCCTTCACCCGGTCGTAGAGCTCGCGCAGGGGCCCCGCCGTGGACGCGGGCAGCTCGTAGTGCAGGTCGATGTTCAGCAGGCGGGCGAAGTCCTCGTAGGCCTCGTCCTGCTTGCCCCCGTAGAAGTGCACCACGGCCAGGTTCCGGTAGATCTCCACCAGGGTGCGGTTGTCGTTGCGGGGCCAGGCCATGGCCTGATCGAGGGCCTCCTCGGCGGCGTCGATCTTGCCCTGCTCGATCTGCTCGAGGGCCCGCTGCAGGTGCGGATTCCGGGCCTCCGACGCTGCCCCGGCCGGCGCCGGGAGCCCCGCGGCGGCGGCTCCGAGGGCGAGCAGGGTCAGCCAGAGAGGCCCCCTGGCCCTCCTGACGCTCCCCCTCGCTGCCATGCACCCGATCCGCATCACCTGCTCCCCGCGACCCTACTGCCAGGAGCCCGGGCCTGTCGATGGTCTCCGGGGGCCGGCGCCGAAGGGCCTTGTCGCATCCGGTCCCGCCTGCTAAATGGCCCGTTTCTTTGACCTTCCCCCCGACCGGAGCCCCCCGTGGCCCCGGTGAGCGAGCAGCCATGCAGGTGCGCATCGACAGCATCGGCCCCCAGGGCCGCCACCTCGACTCGGTCCTGGACGAGGACAAGGTCGAGCAGGAGCTCGTCGAGGTTGGAGTCGAGTTCCGGCCCCGGGGTGGGGTGCGCGTCTCGGCCGACCTGTCCAAGAGCGGGAAGACCGTGCGCTTCACCGGCCGGATCGAGGCAATCCTGGAGGGGGACTGCCGCCGCTGCCTGGCGCCGGTGGAGACCCGCCTCGAGCCCGAGTTCGAGCTCTCCCTGCGGCCGGCGGCCGATGTCCGGGCCCCCGGGAAGCCGGGCAAGGACCGGGAGGAGCTGGGCGAGGGGGAGGCCGACGGTAGCTTTCGACTGGACGAGGCGGACGAAGACGTCTATCACGGCGACGAGCTCGACCTCTGGCCCCTGCTGCGCGAGCAGCTGCTGCTCTCCCTGCCCGACTACCTGGTCTGCGAGGAGGACTGCCGGGGCCTGTGCCAGGTCTGCGGAAAGAACCTGAACGAAGTGGCCTGCGACTGTGACCGGGACGTCCCGGATCCTCGCCTGGCGGGCCTGAAAGACATCAAGCTGTCCTGACAAAAGGAGTAGAACCGTGGCGGTACCCAAGAAAAGAACCTCGAAGCAGAAGAAGCGCCAGCGCCGGAGCCATGACGCTCTGAAGGCGCCGAACGTCATCAGCTGCCCGAACTGCAACGAGCCGGTGCTTCCTCACCACGTGTGCCCGTCTTGTGGTCAGTACAAGGGCCGCGAGGTCCTCGCGAGCGCCGAGTAGTCCCCTCATGAAGGTGGCCGTGGACGCCATGGGGGGCGACCACGCGCCGGAGACCGTGGTCGAGGGTGCGGTGCTCGCAGCTCGCGCCCACGGCGTTCCGGTCGTTCTGGTCGGGGACGCGCCGAGGCTGGAAGAGTGCCTGGCCGCGCAGAAGACGCGGGGCCTGTCGCTAGAGGTGCATCATGCGTCCGATGCCATCGCCATGGACGAGCATGGCGCCAAGGCCATCCGCCGCAAGAAGGACTCCTCCCTGCGGGTCTGCTTCGACCTCGCCAAGCGGGGGGAGGTCTCCGCGGTGGTCTCGGCGGGGAACTCCGGCGCGGTCATGGCCGGAGCGCTCCTGATCCTCGGCCGCCTCGAGGGGGTCGATCGGCCGGCCATCGCCAGCGCCATGCCCACCACCGCCGGGGGGAGGGTGCTGCTCCTGGACGCCGGGGCCAACCCCGAGGCCAAGCCCCTGCACCTGGCGCAGTGGGCGCTCTGCGGCGAGGCCTACGCCCGCCGGATCCTCGGCATCGCTCGTCCGAAGGTGGCGCTCCTCTCGAACGGCGAGGAGGAGAGCAAGGGCACGACCCTCACCCGCGCCGCCTACGGGCTCCTCGCCCAGAGCGGCGTCGAGTTCGTCGGCTACCTCGAGGGGCGCGACATCTTCGCCGGCCGCTGTGACGTGCTGGTCACCGACGGCTTCACCGGGAACGTGGTCCTCAAGACGGTCGAGGGGGCCGCGTCGGGGATGGCGATGATCCTGAAGGAGGAGATCGAGGCGACCCGGGCCGCCCGGGTGGGCTACCTCCTCCTCCGTGGCGCCCTCAAGCGCTTCCAGCGGCGCCTCGACTACGCCGAGTACGGGGGGGCGCCCATCCTCGGAGTGGACGGGACCGCGATCGTGGCCCATGGTGCATCGAACGCGACGGCCATCAAGAACGCCGTCCGGGTCGCCCGGGACCTGGCCCGGGAGGATCTCGGAGGAGCGTTGAGCGACGCCGCCCGGCGCGCCAGCGAGCTCTCCGGGGCACAAACGAACAACGACGACTGACGAGAAGGGGCGAGAGTGATGGGGAGTCACACTGCGCCGACGGGCATGGTTCGGATCATCGGGACCGGCTCCTACGTGCCAGAGAAGGTGCTGACCAACGCCGACCTCGAGCGGATGGTCGAGACCAGCGACGAGTGGATCTACGAGCGCACGGGCATCCGGGCGCGCCACATCGCCGCCGAGGACGAGACCACCACCGACATGGCGCTGAAGGCCTCCCGGCGGGCCCTCAAGCGGGCGGGCGTGCGGGCCGAGGACCTCGACCTCATCATCATGGGGACGGTCACCGGCGACGTGAAGATGCCCGCCAGCGCGGCCATCCTCCAGGCCAAGCTCGGCGCGGGCCGGGCCACGGCCTTCGACGTCTCGGCGGCCTGCGCGGGCTCGATCTACGCCCTCTCCATCGCCGAGATGTTCATCCGCCTGGACAAGGCGCGGGTGGCGCTGGTCATCGGCGCGGAGCTCCTCTCGCGGATCGTCGACTGGACGGATCGCAACACCTGCGTGCTCTTCGGCGACGCCGCCGGCGCGATGGTGCTGGCCCGCTCCCCCGGCGCCGAGGAGGAGGGGCGGGGCATCCTCTCCACCCACCTGCACACCGACGGGCAGCAGGCGGAGATCCTCGACATCCCCGGCGGCGGCGTCGCGCTGCCCTTCTCCGAAGAGGTGATGGCGAAGCGCCAGCACTTCGTGCGGATGAACGGGCGCGAGGTCTTCAAGCACGCCGTCCGGCACCTGGTGGAGGTCTCGCGGGAGGCCCTGGCGGCGAACGGCCTGCGGCCGGAGCAGATCGATCACGTGGTGGCGCACCAGGCGAACATCCGGATCCTCGAGGCGGTCCTGAACCGCCTCGGCATCCCGATGGAGAAGGCGATCACCAACATCGAGCGGGTGGGGAACACCTCCTCCGCCTCGCTCCCGATGACCCTGGACGAGGCGGCCCGCGACGGCCGCCTGCAGCCCGGGCAGCTCCTCCTGATGATGGCCATCGGCGCGGGCCTCTCCTGGGGCGGCGCCGTGGTGCGCTGGTGACGAGGGCCGAGACGATGAGCAAGCCGTTCGAGGGGAAGGTCGCCCTGGTCACCGGGGCCTCGCGGGGCATCGGCCGCGCCATCGCGGTGGGGCTGGGCGCCGGCGGGGCGAAGGTCGTGATCAACTACGCCGGCAACGAGGAGGCGGCGAGGGAGGCGAAGGCCGCGGTCGAGGCCGCGGGCGGGGAGGGCATCCTCTCGCGCTTCGACGTCGCCGACAGCGCCGCCGTGGACGCCGCGGTCGCCGAGGTGGTGGAGCAGCACGGGGGCCTGCACGTGCTGGTGAACAACGCCGGCATCTC
>JARGFU010000033.1 GCA_029210625.1 Deltaproteobacteria bacterium
GACAACCATCTGCATCTCCGTTAGCAAGGTGTCCACCGAAGCGGATCAAGTCCAAGGCGCTAAACTGATCACCTATGCATACGACTGGTTGTTGGATCACATCATGGTGCTTGTTGGTGCTCAAGCCGTGATTTTGCTGACCACCGGCTTGTTTGTTGTGTTGCTCTTTCGTTCCAAAGAGTTCGTTCACTACCGCGTCGTAGGTGGGGTTGTTCTCGTGTTCCTCGCCCCGTTTGCTCTGCCGGTTGTCTGGTATTTCTTGGTCTTCAGGGACCACCGCAAGCAACAGGGGGACAATCGAGAACTCAGGGGATCCGCAGGGCGAGCCCGGCGGCCGGGAAGAAGGTGAGCCCGCCGAAGGCGGTGGGCTGGCCGAGGATCTTGGGCTTCGAGAAGAGGTAGGCGATGTCCAGCTCGGCGAAGAAGTAGACCCACTTGTAGCCCACGGCCACGCCGCCGGTGGTGCCGATGAAGTGGAGCCAGTCCTTCACGTCCGCCTCGGCGATGAGGGGCAGGCTGCCGTCCTCGTACTGCAGGGAGAGCACCGCCGGCATGCTGTAGCGCCCGATGCGGTAGGTCAGGCCCAGGTAGGGCCGCACGATCTGCTTGAAGTTCCAGCTGACGATCAGGGCCAGGTCGGCGTCCCAGCGGCTGGGATTCTCCAGCTCGATGAAGCGGAAGAGCTCGAAGAGCTTCTGCAGCTTCTCGTACATGTCGAAGAGGAGCCCCGAGAAGTTGTGCTTCTCGATGCCCACCACCAGGGCGAGGTGGGTGCTGCTCTGCGTCTGCTCGTTCTCGTGCTTGAAGAGGCGGAAGCGGCCGTCGGCCCGGTAGGAGGTGCTCGCGTAGCGCAGGCCCACGTCGATGTCGTTCGTGATGCCGTAGCGGAGCTGGAGGTTCATCACCGTGCCCGGGGGGAAGACCGCCAGGGCGAGCGCGGTGGTGAAGATCTCCCGCTGCTCCTCCTGGGTGGGGGCCGCCGACGCGCCGGTCCGGGCCGCCTCGACCAGGGAGCGGCCCTGCTCCACGGCGATGGAGCCCGCCTTGGCGATGGTCCCGGCCGGGATGAAGACCCCGAACTCGGCGGAAGGCCGCCACTGACCTTTCTTCAGGGTCTCGGCGGTCTTGAGGTTGGCCAGGTTGGTCGCGCAACCGATGCTCGCGACCAGCGGCAGGACCAGGGCCAGGAGCCAGGATCTACGCATGTACCAGAGCCTACTTGACCCCGGGGATGGTCGGAATAGGCTGGCCCTCTTGGCCGGTTCTCCACCCGGCTGCTTCAAGGGAGAAGCCCATGACCGTGCCCCAGGCCCCCACGACCCACCCCGAGGACCTCGAGAAGGTCGAGCGGCTCGCGAAGGCGCGAGCGCGGATCGTCACCGAGATCGGCAAGCGGATCGTCGGTCAGTCCGAGGTCATCGAGCACCTCCTCATCGCGCTCTTCTCCCGGGGGCACGGCCTCTTCGTGGGGGTGCCGGGCCTGGCGAAGACCCTGCTGATCTCCACGCTGGCGGAGGTCCTCGACCTCTCCTTCAACCGGATCCAGTTCACCCCGGACCTGATGCCCTCGGACATCACCGGCACCGACGTGCTGGAGGAGGATCACACCACCGGCAAGCGGGTCTTCCGCTTCGTGAAGGGGCCGGTCTTCGCGAACCTGATCCTGGCCGACGAGATCAACCGCACCCCGCCCAAGACCCAGGCGGCGCTCCTCCAGGCGATGCAGGAGCAGAAGGTGACCGCCGGCGGCCAGACCTACGACCTGCCCGCGCCCTTCCTGGTCTTCGCCACCCAGAACCCGGTCGAGCAGGAGGGCACCTATCCGCTGCCCGAGGCCCAGTTCGATCGCTTCATGTTCATGATCGACGTGGACTACCCCTCGGCGGACGAGGAGGTGAAGATCGTCCAGACCACCACCGGGCCGCTGAAGGTGGTGCCCGACCGCGCCCTCTCCCCCGAGGAGATCCTCGACTTCCAGGAGCTGGTCCTGCGGGTGCCGGCGAGCGAGCGGGTCGTGCGCCACGCCGTCGACCTGGTCCGCACCTCGCGGCCGGGGCAGGTGGGCGCGCCGGACTACATCGAGCAGTTCCTGGCCTGGGGGGCCGGCCCCCGGGCGAGCCAGTACCTGGTGCTGGCGGGCAAGGCCCGGGCCATCCTCCACGGCCGCACCGCGGTGGAGGTCGAGGACGTCCGGGCGCTGGCGAAGCCCGTGCTCCAGCACCGCCTGCTGACCAGCTTCCACGCCGAGGCCGAGGGCGTCACCTCCCGCACGATCATCGACCAGCTGCTGGAGACGGTGAAGCCCTAGACCATGAGTACGCCGGTCGCCAGGAGCGAGGCCTCGGCCCTCGACCCGGCGGTGATCTCTCGCCTCGGCTCCCTGCAGCTCAAGGCGCGGCAGGTCGTCGAGGGGGTGCTCTCGGGGCTGCACCGCTCCCCCCACCGGGGGCAGTCGGTGGAGTTCGCCGAGCACAAGGAGTACGCGCCCGGAGACGAGGTGCGGCACATCGACTGGAAGGCCTACGGCAAGTTCGACAAGTACTACGTCAAGCAGTTCGAGCACGAGACGAACCTGCGCGCCTACCTCCTGGTCGACTGCAGCCGCTCGATGGCCTACGCGTCGCAGCCGGGGGGGGTGAGCAAGCTCGACTACGCCAAGGTCGTGGCCGCCTCCCTGGCCTACCTGCTGGCTCGCCAGTCCGACGCGGTGGGGCTGATCGCCTTCGGCTCGAAGGTGCGCCAGTACCTGCCGGCCCGCGCCTCCGGCACCCACCTCCACGAGCTGGTCGATCGCCTCGACGCCCTGAGGCCCGAGGGTGAGACCGATCTCGCCGCCGCGGTCGACGCCCTCTCCGAGCGCGCCCGCCGGCGGGCCCTGGTGCTGGTGCTCACCGACCTGCTCGATCCCGAGCCCGAGTCCCTGAAGATCCTGCGCAGCCTGCGCCATGCCCGCCACGACGTGGCGGTCCTGCACCTGATGGATCGGGCCGAGGTCGACTTCCCCTTCGAGGATCCCACCCTCTTCGTGGGGATGGAGGACGATCGCAGCCTGCAGGTGAGCCCGACCCAGATCCGCGAGTCCTACCTGGAGGAGGTGGCGGCCTTCATCGAGCAGGCCCGGCAGAGCCTGCGCGAGAGCGACGTGCAGTACCGGCAGGTGATCACCGACGAGCCCTACGACCGCTTCCTCCTCGACTTCCTCGCCCTGCGCGGCGGGGGTCGGCGGGGGGCGCGATGAGCCTCACCTTCGCTCACCCTGCCTTCCTCTGGGGCGCCCTCGCGGCGCTGGTGCCCATCGTCATCCACCTGATCAACCGGCGTCGCAGCCGGCAGGTGGAGTTCGCCGCCATCGCCTTCGTCCTGCGCTCCGAGGCGCGCCACGCCCGCAAGCTGAAGCTCAAGCGCCTGATCCTCCTGCTCCTGCGGGTCGCCGCCTGCATCGGGGTGCCCCTGGCCCTGGCCCGGCCCTACCTGGCGGCCCCGGCGGCGGCCGGCGCGCCCACCCGGGACGCCCGGGCGCTGGTGCTCGTCCTCGACACCTCCTTCTCCATGCGCTACCGCCTCGACAAGAAGACCCTCTTCGAGCGGGCGCGCGCCGAGGGAGGCGAGCTCCTCGACACCCTCGGGCCCTCCGACGCGGTGACGGTCCTGCCCTGCGCCGACGGCCCGGAGGGGGCCCTGGAGAAGCCGGGCTACGATCTGGCCCGGGCCCGGGCGGCCCTGCGCGAGGCGCAGGTCGGCTACCGCGCCTCGGACCTCGAGGCCTGCCTAGAGGCCGCCGCCTCGCTCCTGCCGGGCTCGCTCCTCTCGGAGCTCGAGATCGTCGTCCTCACCGACCTGACCGCGACCGCCTGGTCCCTGGACGCGCCGGCGCCCCAGGTGAAGCAGGGCGAGAAGGTGGTCCGTCCCCGGGTGCGGGTGGTGGACGTGGCGGAGGGGAAGCCCCTGCCCAACCACTGGATCGAGTCGGTCGCCGCGGAGCCGGCCTACGCCCTGGGGCCGCGCGGCTACGCCTTCGACGTCGCCCTGCGCAGCTCGGGGGGGATGGAGAGCCCGGGGCTCTCGGTCTCGCTGGTGGTCGCGGACAAGGCCAAGGTCCGGGGCTTCGCCGACCTGCCGATGGACAGCAGCGCCCACAAGCTCCTCTCCCACACCTTCGAGAGCGGCGGCGATCGCGCGGGGATGCTCGTGCTCGATGGAGACGCCCTGCCCGAGGACGATCAGGCCCACTTCCTGGTGAAGGTGCGCCAGGACGTCCGCGCCCTGATCGTCGACGGCGAGCCCACCACCAACCGCTTCGACGACGAGGTCTACTTCGTCGAGCGGGCCCTGGCGCCCGCCCGCGGCGAGGGGAGCGCGATCTTCCCCACCGTGATCGACGCCGAGGGCTTCCGCGGCGATTCGCTCGAGGGTCAGGACCTGGTCTTCCTCCTGAACGTCGGCTCCCTCGGCGCCGAGGCGGCGAGCGCCCTCCTGCGCTTCGTCGAGGAGGGCGGGGGGCTCTTCGTCTCGGTGGGGTCGAAGACCGACGCCGATGAGCTCAACCTCTCCCTCGGGCCCGTCCTGCCGGCGGCCCTCCATCTCCCCCGGGCCGCCGAGACCGGCAAGGTCTCCTTCGGGGCCATCGCCTGGGATCACCCCATCTTCGGCATCTTCATCGGCGAGGGCCGCGAGGGCTTCGCCTCCGCCCGCTTCGGCACCTACTACCTCACCCGGCCGCCGGCGAAGGGCGCCCTGGCGCTGGCCACCTACGAGGACGACGCGCCGGTGCTGCTGGTGCGCGAGGTCGGCAAGGGCCGCACGGCCCTCTACACCAGCACCGTGGATCGCGCCTGGACCGACTTCCCGATCCGCACCGCCTTCCTGCCGGTGATGCAGCAGGTCGCCGGCTACCTCGCCCACTCCCTGGAGGAGCGGCGAGACTTCATGGTGACCCTCGGCGAGCCCCACCGGCTCTCCTTTCCGGACACCGTGGTGGAGATGAAGATCCAGGGCCCCGGCGAGAAGGGCTTCGAGGTGCAGGCCCCGGCGATCGATCAGGGCGAGGCGGTCTTCCCCCACACGGATCGGCCCGGGCTCTACCGGGTCTTCGCCCGGCACGAGGGAGAGGCCGCGCTCTCGCCGGCCCCCGAGCACGACTTCGTGGTCCGCCTCGACCCCCGGGAGTCCGACACCACCCGGCTGGATCCCGCCGAGCTGGAGGCGCGCTTCGGGCGCAGCGAGGACGCCGCGGCGGGGCTCGGGGCCGTGGTCGGGGGGCACCGCCCGGCCAGCCAGCCCCTCTGGTCCCTGGCCCTGGCGCTGATCGTGCTGCTCCTGACCGCCGAGGGCTGGCTCCTGCGCTGAAGTGGGGCCCCCCAAGTCGGCTTGCATCCGCTAGAATGACAGACCATCCGTCTGCATCGGGGAAGCAGGAGAATCACCACCATGTCCGGCGCCGCCCACAAGCTCGACGAGCGCGACACCGTCGTCGCCTATGAGCTCAACGGCAACTGCTACCTGAACGTCACCGCGAAGTGCACGCTGCGCTGCGCCTTCTGCCCGAAGTTCAACGGCACCTGGGAGGTGAAGGGCTACGACCTCACCCTCTTCCGGGAGCCCTCGGTCGAGGAGATGATCGCGGCGGTGGGAGAGGTCGAGCGCTACGGGGAGGTGGTCTTCTGCGGGCTGGGCGAGCCCACCCTGCGCCTCGAGGCCATCCTCGAGGTCGGCCGCGCCCTCAAGGCGAGGGGCGCCACGATCCGCCTGAACACCGACGGGCTGGCGAACCTGGTCCATGGCCGGGACGTCACCCCCGAGCTGGCCAGCGCCGTCGACAACGTCTCGATCTCCCTGAACGCCCAGGACGAGGCCCTCTACGAGGAGCACACCCGCCCCACGCGGCCCGGCAGCTATCCGGCGCTCCTCGACTTCGCGGCCCGCGCCCGGGACGCCGGCATGAAGGTCAGCCTCACCGCCCTCGACGGCCTGCCCGGCGTGGACATCGAGGCCTGCCGGGCGATCGCCGAGGAGCTCGGCGTGACCTTCCGCCGCCGCGTCTACAACGAGGTCGGCTAGGTGGCGCTCTCGGATCGCGTCAGGACCTTCGGTCAGCACCTCCGCTCCCTGCACGGCGAGCGGGTGCACAAGATCGCCCTGAACGCCGGCCTCTCCTGCCCCAACCGGGACGGGACCAAGGGGCGGGGGGGCTGCATCTTCTGCAACAACGGCTCCTTCACGCCCCGGGACGAGGGGCCGCCCCCCATCCACGAGCAGATCGCCGCGGGCCGGGCCGTGGTCGCCAGGCGCACCGGCGCCCGGAAGCTCATCGCCTACTTCCAGGCCTACACGAACACCCACTCCGATCTCGGGCACCTGCGCGCGCTCTACGATCAGGCGCTGGCCGAGGAGGACGTGCTCGGGCTCTCGGTGGGCACCCGCCCCGACTGCCTCCCGCCCGCGGTCCTCGACCTGCTCTGCGAGATCCGCGACCAGGGCAAGATCGTCTGGCTGGAGCTGGGCCTGCAGTCGAGCTTCGACGCGACCCTCGAGCGGGTGCGGCGCGGCCACACCCTCGAGGACTACCGGCAGGCGACCCTGGCGGCGCGCGACCGGGGCATCCCGGTCTGCACTCACCTCATCGTGGGGATGCCCGGGGAGAGCGCCCTCCACGCGCGGGTGACCCTGGACCGGGTCCTCGAGCTCGGCATCGACGGCCTGAAGCTCCACCCCCTCCACGTGGTGAAGAACACCCTGCTGGCGAAGGCCCACGCCTCCGGGGAGTACGTGCCCTGGACGCTCCCGGCCTACCTCGAGACCGCGGCCGACCTCATCGAGCGCACGCCGGAGACCGTCTTCTACCACCGGGTCACCGGCACCTGCCCCCCCGAGCTCCTCATCGCCCCGGAGTGGTGCGGCAAGAAGTGGGAGGTCATCAACGGCATCGAGGCGACCCTCGCCCGCCGCGGGACGCGTCAGGGCTCTCGGCTGCGCCGCCTCGACTCGATGATCCACACCCTGGTGCCCCCGGCCCTGGGCTGCGGCTACCTCCCTCGCCACGCCCTGGAGCTGACCCTGGGCGGCGGGCGGCGCTGAGGGGTGGGTCGCGCATGAGGCCGTCCTCGACACCGCGCTCGCTCGCCCTGCTGCTCTGCCTCGCGCTGCAGGGTGTCGCCTGCGGGCCGCCGGTGGACACCGGCGACGGGGGCGTCGACGCCGGCCCGGACGGCGGCGGCGGGGAGCCGGTGCAGGTGCGGGTCGCCACCTTCAACACCCACCTCTTCTTCGACGACGTCTGCGACAGCGGCGCCTGCGCGCCCGGCGACTTCGAGGAGCAGCGCTCGACCAGCGCCTTCCAGACCCGGGCCCGGGAGATCGCCGCGGGGATCCAGGGGCTCGGCGCCCAGGTGGTCTCCCTCCAGGAGATCGAGAACCAGAAGGCCTTCGACGCCATCCTCGCCGAGCTGCCGGCCTCCTTCGCGCACTCCACCTTCGGCGAGACGGGCTGGCCGGCCTCCCTCGACGTGGGCCTGGTCTCGACCGTGCCCCTCGTCGGGATCCGGCGGCACCGCGACCGGGTCCTCGAGCGCCCCGACGGCACCCGCACGACCTTCACCCGGGAGTTCCTCGAGGTGCACCTCGACGCGGACGGCCACCGCCTGATCGTCTTCTGCGCCCACTTCCGCTCGAAGTGGCAGGACGACCCCGGCCGGCGGGAGGCGGAGGGGGCCGCGGCGGGGGAGATCCTGGCCGAGGCCGCCCTGGCGAACCCCGCGGCCGGCATCGTCCTGGCCGGCGATCTCAACGACGTGCCCGGGTCACCTGCCCTCGACGCCCTCGAGGCGGCGGCGCAGGTCGAGCGGGTGGCCGCCGAGCTCGGCAGCCAGGACGTCACCTTCGAGTACCAGGGGACCGACTACGCGCTGGACCACCTCTACCTGGAGACCAGCAGCGCTGGCACCTACCGGAGCGGTACGGTGCGGGTGGTGCGCGACGGCTGGGGCTACGCCGGCTCGGATCACGCCGCCGTGCGCGCCGACTTCCTCGTCCAGTAGCCGCTCCCTCCCGGCGAGAAGGGCAGGCAACCCTGACGAAACGTGCCGAGGTGCCTCGGAGATCGTATAGGTCGAGCAGCCCATGCGACCTCCCGAGCCCTCCACCCGCCTCCTGAAGCTGCTCGCCGCCACGGTCTGGGGGATCGGCGCGATCGAGCTGCTCTGGAAGGGGAGCGTCCTCCTGCGAGAGGCCGAGGCGCTCGCGGCCGAGCCGCACTGGCTCTGGACCGCCGGCCTCGGCGGCCTGGGGGCGGGCGTGGTGAAGGGCCTGCTCCTCTTCGATCGCGCCTGCCGCCGGAACCTCGCCCGGATCGACGCGCTCGAGCGGCGCTACCCCCGGAGCTTCTTCCGCGTGCCCTTCTTCTTCGCCCTCGGCGCGATGATCGCCGTGGGCGCCTCCCTCTCGCGGGCCGCTCGCGGCGATCCGACCTTCCTCATGGCGGTGGCCGCCCTCGACCTCTCGATCGGGGCGGCCCTCGCGCTCTCGTTCCGACACTTCCTGTCGGGCGAGCGCGTCAGCGCTCGGGGGTGATCGCCAGGCGCACCACCTCGTCGGCCGCGGGCCAGAGGTCGGGCTCGGCGATCCGGACCACGCCCATCTCGTCGATTCCCATTTCGGGGCCGGTCTGCCGCGGCGCCTGGTTCGGGCCGGCGCCGAGCCGGAAGGGTTCCTCCCATCGGGGGTGTTCAGGTTTCACCCACCCCTCCATCGGCGCGCGGTCCCCGCCGGTTACGGACCCCCGGGCGAGGCGGCCTCTCCCGGCAGTACGGAGGACCGGATCTCGAATCCGAGAATCCGGCCGATAGGTACCGGATCTGGGCTCTCCCGGGCCCGATATGCGCCTTCCCGGCTGGCACCGGTGTTGCTTCCTCTGCCGGCACCATGAAGTGGAATCTGCGACGGAAGATCTTCCTGCCCACGGCCACCACCATCTGGGTCCTCTTGCTGATGATCGGGGTCCTGGTCTGGATCCTCGACGACGCCGCCGACGCCGGGGTCCGTCGGGCGCGGGGCATCTCGATCACCCAGGTGGGCGACCAGATGCACGAGGCCTTCCTCCACGGGAACAGCGCGATGAAGGATCTCTTCTACGCCGAGCTCGGTGAGGCCGGGGTCGTGAAGGGTCACCTGGACACCTTCGACGAGCGCTACCTGGAGCTGGTCGGGCTGGTCGGAGAGGAGACCGAGGACGCGCTGCGGACCGAGCTCGCGGCGCACCTGGACACGATCCAGCAGCTCCGCGGGCGCTACCAGGAGAGCTTCGACCGTGGCCTGGCGACCCCCGCCGAGGCGAAGGGGGCCGCCACCCGGCTGGCCGAGCTGGCCCAGGAACTCGGCGTCTCCCTCGACGCGTTCCACGATCGCGCGGTCTGGAATCTCGAGGAGCTCCGGGCCACCGACAAGGCGATCCAGCAGCGCGCCTTCTTCAGCTTCTTCATCTGCCTGACGCTCCTGATCGTGGTCTCGACCGTCGCCACCTGGCGGGTCTCGAAGGTGGTGACGAAGGGCGTGGATCGCCTCATCGACCGAGCCCGCAAGATCGCCGAGGGCGACCTGCGCGTCCGGGTCGAGGTCGAGACGAGTGACGAGCTGGCCGACCTCGCCGCGGCGTTCAACGAGATGACCGACGAGCTCCAGTCGATGGCCCAGGGGGTCAACGACGCCGCCCACGCCCTGAACGCCACCATCGGCGAGATGAGCTCGACGGTGGCCGAGCAGGCCGCCTCCCTCGAGCAGCAGGCCGCGGCGGTCACCGAGACCGTGGCCACCGTCGAGGAGATCACCCGCACGGCCCACCACGTCTCCGAGACCGCCAGCGGGGTGGTCGGCAGCGCCTCGAGCTCGGTGGAGGTCTCCGACTCGGGCAAGACAGCGGTCAGCCGGAGCATCGAGGGCATGATGGGCGTGCGCAGCCAGGTCGAGGAGATCGCCACGACGATCCTCGACCTCTCGGAGAAGACCCAGCAGATCGGCAGCATCATCGCCACCGTCGACGACTTCGCCGAGCAGTCGAGCCTGCTGGCGCTCAACGCCAGCATCGAGGCCGCGCGGGCGGGTGAGGAGGGGAAGGCCTTCTCGGTGGTCGCCGGCGAGGTGAAGAACCTGGCGGAGCAGTCCCGCCAGGCCACCGAGCGGGTGCGCGCCATCCTCTCGGAGATCCAGCAGGCCACGCACACCGCGGTGATGGTGACCGAGGAGGGCAGCAAGCGGGTCGAGCGGGGCGTCGAGCTCATCGAGTCGGCGGGCACCATCGTCGAGGAGCTCGCCGTGACCCTCCGGGGCACCGCCGACTCGGCCCGTCAGATCGCCTCGGCCGCCCAGCAGCAGGCGGGCGGCGTCTCCCAGATCTCCACCGCGATGGTGAGCATCGAGGAGTTCTCCCGCCAGAACCTCCTGGCGGTCCGCCAGACCGAGCACGCCTCACGCAGCGTCGCCGCGATCTCCGAGCAGCTCGAGGCCTCGGCGGCGCGCTACCAGACCGCCTGATCGCTCGCCCCGAGCTCCAGGAGCAGGCCCACGGCGCGCAGCTGGGAGTCGTGGCCTTTCACGCTGGCCTGGAAGTCGCCGTGGCCCTGGCCGGCGGTCATCAGGAAGTGCTTCTGCCTCGAGCCGAGGTGGCGGAAGTCGTCCCGGTAGGTCGCGCGGGGGGGTGAGAGGGGGTCGTGCTCGAAGGTCACCTGCACCACCGGCAGGGTGATGAGGCCGAGGGCCTCGGTCCAGCGATGAGCGCCGCTGCGGGTCGAGCCGAAGGCCAGGCCGTCGGAGAGCTGGGCCAGGTTCTTCCCGGTGGTCGCCTCGACGGTGCGCGAGAGCATCGCCTCGCGCAGCTCGAGCGGCGTGTTCTCCCGGCGAAGGAGCGCGTCGAAGAGGGCGGCGGGCAGGTGGCGGTGGGCCCAGAGCCCGAGACGGCGGCCGGGGAAGCGATCCACCACGAGCGGGGGCAGCCCGCCGAGGAGGCCGCCGGTGCCGGCGAGGAAGCGCAACTGGAGGTTCTCGCCGGTCAGGGCCACCGAGCCGGCGAAGAAGCCCGCGGCGCTCACCCTGGCCTGCCGCGCCCGGGCCACCTCGGGATCGAAGCAGGCCCCTTCCGCGCAGCGGGAGAGCCCGGCCAGGCTGGCCTTGAGGGTCATGGCGCCCTGGGAGTGGCCGAGGACCAGGATCTTCCGGCCGCGGTGAGCGGAGAGCCAGTCGATGGCCCGGGGCAGATCGTCGATGGCGATGTCGTCGAGGCTGGAGCGGGGCGGGTAGTCGGAGGCGCCGATGCCCCGGACGTGGAAGACCCAGGGCTCGATCCCGTGGCGGGCGAGGAAGCGGGCGAAGGAGACGCCGCGCTCGGGCCAGAGATCGAAGACCCGGCCGTTCTGGAACATCCCCGGCACCAGCAGCGCCACGGCCCGCGGGCGGGCGAGGGCGGGGCCGACGCGGGCGATCTCCAGGCAGTAGTCCGGGCGGGCGGCGCCCCGGCGCTCCGGCCGGGTGTCGGGACCGCAGAGGCGGTGCCGCTCCCAGTCACCGGCGGCGGGCGGCGCCTCGGGCAGGTGGGCGCAGCCGACGGCGAGGAGGGAGAGCGAGAGGAGGAGGAGGGCGCGCATCAGTCGAGGAGGAAGGTGTAGGCGTAGTCGATCTCGGTGGAGACGGGATCGCCGTCCACCGTGGCCGGGTGGAAGCGCACCTGCCGCAGGGCGCGCACGGCCGCCGCGTCGAGCTCGGGATCCACGCTCTCGATCACCTTCACCTTCACCACCGCGCCGAGGTGGTTGATGGTCAGGTGCAGCTTCACCGTGCCCTCGATCCCCGCCTGCCGGGGGGCCTCGGGGTAGGGCACCCGCACCTCGCGGGCCACCCGGGGCAGGGTGGTGACCTTGTGGGGCGCGATGTACTTCTCGGCGCCGACGTAGGGCTGCACCGCCTCCGGCGCCACCTCGACCTTCTTGTCGGGGGTGCCGTAGAGGGTGTTGCCCACCGCCACCCGCATCCCGCTGCCCTTGCCGGCCCCCACGGTCGAGGAGAGGGAGATGCCGGTGACGAGCGGCACCGGCTTCTTCGGCGGCGCCTCCGGCGGCGGCTGGTTGCTCGGCGGAGGGGGCGGCGGCGTGTCGGGCTTGACCACCTCGGGGGGCGGCTTGGGCCGGGGCTTGGGCTTCGGCTTCGGCGGCTCCGGCTTCGGGGGCTCGGGCTCCGGGGGGGGCGGGGGCTCGGGCTTCGGCGGCTCCGGCTTCGGGGGCGCCTCCACCACCTCGAGCTCCACCACCCTCCGCTTGTTCAGATCGAGGCCCTTCGCCGGCCCGGTGGTGAAGAGGAGGAAGGCCACGCAGAGGGCGTGCAGGAGGATGGACCCGAGGAGCCCGAGGACGATCCGCAGGCTCAGGCCCTCGTTCCTCACGGCGTCGCCGGCTCCGGCGCCGGGGCGTCGTTCGCGGGCGCGTCGGCGGTCTCGTTCTTCTCGATGTTGATCGCGAAGCGGCTCACGCCGAGGCCCTTCACCAGGTCGATGATGCGGACCACTCGCCCGTGGGAGACGGCCTTGTCGGCCGAGAGGATGGCCTGCAGCTTCTCGCCGGCGGCCTTGGCCTGGGCGAGCAGCTCGGGCACTGCGTTTCGCAGGTCGGCCTCGCTGCTGGGCTCACCGTTGAGGTAGATGGCGCCCTCGGAGTCGATCACCAGGGCCAGGGTGGTCTCGACCGTCTCGCCGGCGTTGGCCGCCTCGGGCAGGTCGATCTCGATGGTCTCGCGCACGATGTAGGTCGCGGTGACCATGAAGATGATCAGCAGCACGAGGGTGATGTCGACCAGGGGCGTGACGTTGATCCCGCTGATGATCTCGTCTTCGTCGCCGCTGCCGAGGGTGCCGCCCGCCACGTCTCGCTCTCCCTAGTGCTTCTCGGCCTTGAGGCCGGCCAGGAGGGCCTGCCCGGCGGAGGTCGCGTCGGAGGTGATCCGCTTCTGCCACCGGGCGAAGACGTTGAAGGCCGCCACCGCGGGGAGGGCCACGAAGAGGCCGACGGCGGTGGCCACCAGGGCCTCGGAGATGCCCGCCATGACCACGTCGGGTCCGCCGCCCGCGCCGGCGGCGGCCAGATCGGCGAAGGCCCGGATGATGCCCAGCACCGTGCCGAAGAGGCCGATGAAGGGGGCGTTGTTCCCGAGGGTGCCCAGGAAGGAGAGGAAGCGCTCGTAGCCCTGCCGGCTCGTGGCGATCTCTCCCAGCAGGGTCGCCTCCACCGAGGCCGCGCCCTTCGGGGCCGCCGCGATGCCGGCCCGCAGGACGTCGCCCACCATGCCGGGGACCTCACCGAGGCGCTTTCGGGCGCCCTCGAGGTCGGCCTCCCGCAGGTCCTTCATCAGCCCCGCGCTGGGCCGGTGGCCCCGCTTCGCGAAGTAGAGGGTGCGCTCGATCATCAACGCCACCGAGAGGATCGAGAGGATGACCAGCAGCCACAAGACCCACTCGGCGCCGATGAGGGTGAAATCGAGGAGAGCCCGGGTGAGCATCCAACCTTGGTACGGCCCTGGCCCGGCGGCTGTCAAGCAGGCCCCCCTTCCCCGAAAGACCCCTGGCCAAGCATCCGGCGGAGGACTAAACGAGAGGGCGATGACGATGCTGGTGGTCGACGCGCTCGCGGCGCTGGTGGAGGTCGAGCAGGCCATGGCGGTCTACTACCGCTGGCTGGCCGAGGTCTTCGAGGGGGATCCCGACGCCCGGGCGTGCTTCCGGGAGCTCGCGGACCAGGAGCAGAGCCACGCCACCCAGATCTCCCTCCAGCACCGGATGGTCCGCAGCGCCAAGCTCACCGACGAGGTCGAGCTCGAGCGGGCGAAGATCGAGGCGGTGCGGACCAGCATCGCCCGCTTCCGGGAGCAGAACCCCGAGCCACCCCTCTCCCACGCCGTTCTCTTCGCGGCGCGGCTCGAGTCCGGGGAGATCGAGCAGGCCTACCGGAACCTGCTCAACACCTCCTCGCCGCAGCTGGCCGGCTTCGTGAAGGGGATGATCCGGGCCGACGAGAAGCACGCCGAGAAGCTCCGCGAGCTCATGGCGAAGAAGAAGGTCGGCTGACCGTTCTCGAAGCCGGGAAGGTCGCTACCCCCCTTCTCGAAGCTCTGGCATCCTGCCCACTCGATGCGTTCTCTGGCGATCCTGGCCCTGGCGGCCAGCCTGGGGGCCGGGGCTCCGGCCGGATTCCCCACTCACGAGGGGGTCTCCGCCCGTCCCTACACCGACATCGAGGTGCAGCAGGTGGCGGGCCGCCTCCAGGCGGGGACGTCCGAGCCGGAGGCCATCGGCGAGCTGCTCCGCCTGCAGGAGCTCGAGACCGAGGCCAACGACCTCCCCGCCCTGCGGGACGCCTATCTGCGGGCGGCCTGGGCCCGCCGGGGCAGCGGTGAGCTGCGGGCCTACGCGCGCTGGCGGATCGCCCACGTCGAGTGGCGGCGGGGGCGCCGCCCCAAGGCCGCGCGCTGGATCCGCACCCTGGGCTTCGTGCAGCAGGTGGCCCTGATCGGGCCCTTCCCCTCGGTCCTCGAGGGCGAGACCAACGCCATCCGTCAGAGCCTGGACGAGGGGAGGGAGCTGGACCTCTCGGCGAAGGTCCCGGGGCGCTGGCCCGAGACCCCCTGGCGGACCCTCTCCGACATCGCCCCGCTGGGGCACTTCGACCTGGGGGCGCTCATCGAGCCGGCCGCCGAGTCGACGGTCTACGTCCGGGCCGTGATCGCCTCCGAGGAGCGGCAGGCGGCCGTGCTTCGGCTGGGGACCTCGGGGCCCACGCGCCTCTGGCTGCGAGGGGCGCTGGTCTACGAGTCCGAGGCCGAGCACCCGGCGCGCTTCGATCAGCTGGCGGTGCCGGTGGTCCTCGGCGAGGGGAAGAACGAGCTCGTCCTCGAGCTCACCGGGACGGACGCCTCCCTGGGGCTCTTTCTGCGGGTCACCGAGGCCGACGGAGATCGCCTCTCGGGGGTGCGCGTCCTCGATCCCTTCCTCCCCGGCCGGATGGGACCGGCGCCCGAGGTGGAGGAGCACGTGGGCGGCCGGCGAGGACGCCGGGCGGCCCGCAACGGCAAGAGCGGAAAGAAGGGCCGGAACGGCAAGGTCGAGCCGGTCTTCCCGCCCCGGCCGATCACCCTCGAGTCCGCCCTGGAGGAGGAGCTCGCCGCCGCGCCCGAGAACGCCGAGGCCTGGCTGGCCCTGGCCCTCCTGCGCAGCGCCCGGCCCCTGGAGCGCGGCCCCGAGGCCGCCGGGGTCCCCGAGCTGCGCACCGCCCTCTCGCACGTCCCCTCCGAGACCCCGCGGCTGGCCGCCGAGATCCACCGCCGCCTCGCTCGCTTCAGCGACGACACCAACGACGCGCTCGCTCACCTCGGGGCGGCGCGCGAGCTCGACCCGGACGACCCCCGGGTGGGCCTCGCCGAGGCGCGGGCGCGGCTCGACCTCGGCCGGGATCGCGAGGCCGTCGAGCACCTCCGGACCCTGGTCGAGCGGACACCGCACTTCCTCGAGGGGCAGCTGCTCCTGGCGAGCACCGAGGGGCGGCTGGGCTTCCCGCAGGCCGAGGAGGCGCGCCTCGCCGCGGCCTACGAGCGCTGGCCCCGGGCGCGCCTCTCCCTCATGGCCCGGGCCCGCTGGCTGCGGGCCGAGGGGAGGATCGACGAGGCCCTCACCGCCTTCCGGGTGGCGGCGTCGCTCTACCCTGGCGACGATCGGGTGAGCTCGGCGCTGATCAGCACCCTCCTGCAGCGGGGGAACCTCGAGGACGCCCTGCGGGTGCTTGAGGCTCAGCTCGGCTACGAGCCGGGCCAGCCCCGGGGCTGGGTGCGGCTGGGAGATCTGCTCTCGGCCAACGGCCGGCCGAGCGCGGCCGAGCGCGCCTACGCCCGGGCCATCGCGCTCTGCCCGACCCGGGCGCGCTCCTGGCTCCGGCGCCTGCGCCACCACCTGCGCAACCAGGACGACGCGGCCGCCCGGGCGAGCCTGGTCCGGGCCGCCGAGCTGGCGCCCCAGGACACCGAGGTCGGGGAGCTCGCCCGCCTGCTGGGCACCGCCGCCCACCGCTTCGGCCAGGAGTACCTCGTCGACACCAGCACCCTGGGCGAGGTCATGGCCGAGGCGCCGGAGGACGAGTCCACCTGGACCCTCGTCATGCAGGATCTGGTCGAGGTCCACCCCAGCGGCCTGGCCTCGCGCCTGCACCAGGAGGTGCACCTGGCCCTCGACGAGCGCGGGGCCCGCGCCCTGCAGACCTTCTCGATCCCCTACACGCCGCAGGACCAGGATCTGCGGATCGAGGCCGCCCGCCTCGTGCGGCCCGACGGCACGATCCTGGAGGCTCAGGAGACGGCGGACCGCTCCCTCTCCGAGCCCTGGTACCGCCTCTACTACGACACCCGCGCCCGCCAGCTCACCTTCCCCCGGGTCCGCCCCGGCGATCGCATCGAGCTGGTCTGGCGCCTGGACGACATCGCCGAGACCAACTGGATGGGCGACTACTTCGGCGACCTGGTGAGCTTCCAGGGCACCACCTCCATCCGCTACCGGCGCTACCTCCTGATCACCCCGGAGGAGCGCGCGATCCACGCCTCGAGGCTCGGGCTGCCCCGCCTGGAGCAGAAGGAGGAGCGCGACGCGCGCGGCCGGATCGTGCGCAGCTGGGAGGCCCGGGAGGTCCCGCGGGTGCAGCTCGAGCCGGGGATGCCCGGCTGGACCGAGGTCGCGGCCCACCTGCACGTCTCGACCTACGCCTCCTGGGGCGAGGTGGCGACCTGGTGGTGGGGCCTGGTCGAGGAGCAGCTCGAGCTCACCCCCGAGCTCGAGGAGCTGGCCGCCGCCCTCGTCGAGGAGATCCCCGAGGAGGACCTGCGCGCCCGGGTCGCGGCGGTCCACCGCTACGTGGTGCGCTCCACCCGCTACGTCGGCCTGGAGTTCGGGGTGCACGGCTTCAAGCCCTACCGGGTCGATCAGGTGAACCGCCGGCGCTTCGGTGACTGCAAGGACAAGGCGTCGCTGATGTTCAGCCTCCTTCGCAGCCTGGGGATCGACTCTCGCCTGGTGATCCTGCGCACCTCGGATCTGGGGGCCCTCGGCGAGGCGCCCGCCTCCCTGGCCGCCTTCAACCACGCCATCCTCTACGTGCCGGCCCTCGATCTCTGGCTCGACGGCACCGCCGAGTGGGCGGGCCTCGACGAGCTGCCCCTGGGGGATCGGGGCGCCTCGGTGCTGGTGGTCGACCACCGCGATCCCTCGGCCTCGGTCTTCCGGCGCATCCCCCCGGCCCGGCCCGAGGCGAACCTCGTCGAGGAGAGCCTCGCGCTCACCCTCGAGGCGAGCGGCGGCGCGCACCTCACCGGCAGCCTGCGCAGCACCGGCGCCCACGCCCCCGCCCTGCGCCAGAGCCTGCAGGCCCGGGACGAGCGCGAGAAGCTGATCGAGGCCTCCTGGTCGCGCCGCCACCCGGGCTTCAAGCTCGAGGCGGTGAGCTTCGCCGGGCTGGACGATCTCGACGAGCCGGTGGCGATGCAGCTCTCCGGGACGATCCCGCGCCTGGCCCGCCCGGACGGCGCCGGCCTCTCCTTCGTCTGGCTCGGCGAGGACGTGGGCATCGTGGACAAGCTCGCCTCGCTGCCCGAGCGCCGCCACCCCCTGGTGCTGGGCCAGCCGAGCACCTTCCGCTGGCGCAACACCTACCGCCTGCCCGCGGGCTGGGGCCTCGCCACGCCGCGGCCGCCGATCTCCCTCGAGAGCGAGTTCGGCACCTTCAACGAGGTCTGGACCCGGAGCCCGGAGGGGCTGCGCCTCGAGGCCACCTTCGTGCTGGAGCGGGACCGGATCGAGCCCGCCGAGTATCCGGCCTTCCGCCGCTTCCTCGAGGCCATCGACGCCGCGCGCCGGGCGGTGATCCGGGTGGCGCCGGGGGCCGCGAGCGGCGCTGAGGACGAGGCGTGAGGGTGGGACGGCAGGCCGGGCTCCTGGCCCTCCTCCTCCTGCTGGGCACCTCGGCCAGCGGCTGCGGCCTCCTGCGCAGCCTCTTCGGGGGCGAGGGGAAGAGCGACGCGGATCGGCGCATCGCCTGGGCGCGCGAGGTCCTCGCCGACGAGGATCCCGACGGTGACGATCTGGCCCGCGCGGGCTGGGTGCTCCTGCTCTACGCCAACGACGACGAGGGCGCGGCCCGGGCCTTCGAGGCCGCACCCGCCCGCGCCACGAGCGAGGCGATCCTCGGCCGGGCCGAGCTCGCCCGCGTCCGCCTCGAGGCGCGCCAGGCCGCCGAGGGCTACCTGGAGCTGCTCGTCACCGATCCGCAGAGCCCGGCCGCCGAGGTGGCGCAGGCGCGCCTCGCGGGCCTGGTCGGGCTGGACGCCGGCCTCGACGCCCGCCACGACCAGGCCCTCCAGGCGCTGATCGAGGCCGCCGAGACCTCCGCCCTGCGGCGGGTGGAGGCGCGGCGGCAGCGGATGGCGATCCTGGAGGAGCGCGGCGACCTGGAGGGGGCGCGAGCGCTGGCCGCGGCCAGCCAGCCCGACGCGCTGGTCGTCGTCGGGCCCTTCTCGCGCTACCGGGCCCTCCACGCCCGCCGGGCCTTCTGGCCCGAGGTCGAGCCCCTCAAGCGGGCCGCCGAGGGCGAGTCTCCGGAGGCGCCGGCGGGCTACGCGCCGCTCGTCGGCGCCGCCGAGCTGCCCGTGCGGCCCCGCCGCATCCCCGTCGGACCCACCGGCCTGCACCTGCGGGGGCTCGGCCGCTGGGGCGACGTCCACTACGCCCTCACCGACCTCGTCCTGCCCGAGGCGCAGGAGCTGCTCCTCACCTGGGAGAGCGGCCGGGACCTGCGGGTGATGATCGACGGCCTCCAGCTGCTGCGCCGCGATGCCCTCGAGGGCGAGGCCCCCCCGCGGGGCGTGCTGCCCCTCCGCCTCGAGGCGGGACGGCACCGCCTGGCGATCCGCTTCCTGCGGCGGGCCGGCGAGGGCCCCCTGTGGGTCGCGGTGCTCGGCGCCGACGGCCGCGAGGCCCGCCTCGCCTTCGACACCGAGCACCTCGACCAGGAGATCGAGCGCCCGCTCGAGCGGGAGAGCGCGCCGCTCCTCGCCAACGTCGAGGCAGGGGATCCGGTGGAGCAGTTCTGGATCGCGCTGCGGGAGTTCGAGCGGGAGCCGCGCCGGGCCCGGGAGCTCCTCGCCGGGCTGGTCGAGCGCCTGCCTCACTCCGGGCTCGCCCATCTCCACCTCGTCTCCCTCCTGCCCGGAGACCCGGAGCTCGGCTCCGCCCTGACCACCGGCAAGATGGCCCAGCACCTCCAGCGGGCGACGGCCCTCATCCCCCGCCTGGCCGCGACCTGGGCGGTGGAGGGGGCCTTCGCCTACGAGCAGTCGCACGAGGGGAGGGCGCGCGAGGCCTTCCAGCGGGCGGTCGAGCTCGCCCCCCGCTCGCCCCACCTGGCGGAGGTGTGGTCGCGCTACCTGCTGGAGCGCGGCCACGCGACCCTCGCCGAGCGGCACCTCGAGGCCGCCCTGGCCGAGTGGCCCGAGGCCTGCCCCCTCTGGAGCGTGGCCTACCAGGTGCGCACCGACGAGGAGGCCCTCGGCCCCCGGGACGCCGCGGCCGAGCGGCTGCGCGGCTGTGGCCTGGAGGGGATCGATCGCTGGGCCACCCACCAGGCCGAGCGCGGGGAGCGCGGCGCCGCCCTGGAGGGACGCCGCCGCCTGCTCGCCTACCAGCCCGGCCGGATCGGCTGGCGGCTGGATCTGGCCCGGGTCCTCGCCTCCCTGGAGGAGACGGCCGAGGCCGAGCAGGTGCTGGCGGCGGGCTCGGCCCTCTGGCCCGAGTCGGCCTCCCTCCTGCGGCGGCGCGCCGAGCTCCTCGACCGCCTGGGCCAGCGGGAGCAGGCGCTCGCGCTGCGCCGGGCATTGCTGCAGGTGGACCCGGAGGCCCTCGACCTGCGCCGGGCCCTGGCCTTCGAGGCGGGGGAGCAGCTCCTCTCCTGGGGCGCCCGCGAGCTCGAGGCCGACATCGAGCGCTACCTCGAGGCCGGTCAGGCCCTGCGCGCCGGCGCCAACGCGGTGGAGGTGGTCGACCACGCCGTGGTCGAGGTCTTCGTCGACGATCCGCGCCGCCCGGTGGTGGTCGAGCGCATCCAGTCGGTCACCGAGGTCCTCACCAAGGAGGCCCTCGATCGCTACGGCGAGGTGAGCCTGCCCGGGGGCGCCGAGGTGATCGAGCTCTACGTGCGCAAGCCCGACGGCCGCCGCCTCTACCCCGACGCCGGCCTCGGGAGGGAGAGCCTCTCCCTCCCCGGCCTCGAGCCCGGTGACTTCATCGTCTCCGACTTCCTCACCCAGGTGGACGCCCGCGGCGCGGCGATGCCCGGGTGGGCGGCGAACGCCTTCTACTTCCGGGTCTACGAGCTGCCCCTCTACCGCTCGAGCTACGTGCTGCGCGCCCCCGAGGCGCTCCCCCTCGAGGTGGACGCCCACCAGCTCGAGGTGGAGGCGCCGGTGATCGAGGAGGGCTACCGGGTCTTCCGCCACACCGTCGAGAACGCTCCGATGCTGCACCCGGAGTCCGGCGCGCCCGGCTCCGCCGAGATCCTCCCCTGGATCCGCATCGGCGCGGGCAGCGGCCCGGCGGGCTACGGCTTCATCTGGGGTGACTACCTCCAGGGCCGGGATCGCCCGAGCGCGGCGATGGTGCGGCTGGCCCGCGAGGTGGCCGGCGAGCACGACGGGCCGGGGCCGGCGGCGCGCCGGGCGCTGATCGTCGCCCTGGCCCGGGAGGTGAACCGCCGGATCGAGGGGCGGGTCTCGACCACCGACTTCGAGGCCACCGCCGCGCAGATCTTCTCGGCGGGCCGCGGCAACCGCCTGCTGGTGATGCGCGGGCTGCTGCGCGCCCTCGAGATCGACAGCGAGGTCGCCTTCGTGCGCAGCTTCGTGACCGACCCCGCCCCCTATCGCTTCCCCGGCCCGCGCCGCTTCACCCACGCGGTGCTGCGGGTGCCCATGCTGGAGGGCGGGCCGCTCTGGATCGATCTCTCCCTGCGCGGCGCGCCCCTGGGCACCCTGCGCCCGGCGCACTCGGGCCAGCCGGCGCTGGTGCTGGCGAGCTCGGAGAAGAACCCCGTCGAGACCCGCACCCCCGAGTTCGCGCCCGCCCTCGAGCGGCAGGAGACGGAGGTGGAGGCGGTGCTCTCCGCCGACGGCTCGGTGAAGGTCCTCGGCCGCGAGCTCTATCACGGCCACGCGGGGGCCGAGGTCCGGGTCAATCTCGAGGCCCTGGAGCAGGACCGGAAGCACCAGGCGATCCAGGCCCTGCTGGCGAGCTACTTCGGACCGGTGCTCCTCGACACCCTCGCCTTCGAGAACGACACCGTGCAGGCCGAGCCCGGCTCGCCCCTGACCATCCACTACCTCTTCGAGGCGCCGGGCTGGGTGCAGCGAGACGGTGAGCGGCTGATCCTCCCGGGAGCCTTCTTCCCGATGCGCCTGGGGCGGGCGCTGCTGCGTCACGGCCGCCGCGAGCTGCCCCTCCTCCTCGATCGGGGCTCACCCACCCGGGTCCGGGTGCGGCTCGAGCTGCCGGAGGGCCACGCCCTGGTCGGCGATCCGCCCGCGCGAAGGCTGGAGACGCCCTTCGGCACCTTCGAGCAGACCGTGACGAGCGAGGAGGGAGCGCTGGTGCTGGAGCGCCGCCTCTCGATGCCGCTGATGCGGGTGGCCGCCGGGGACTACGAGGCCCTCGCCGCCTTCCTCATCCAGATCGACACCCTCGAGGCGCAGCCCCTGATCGTCGCGCCCGCGGGGGCTGCCGCGCCGGCCGCCGGGCGCTGATCAGAGCGTCCCGACCAGGCCGGTGGGCTCGAAGGCGGTGAGCCGCGTCGGCAGGACCCGGCCGCGCAGATCGAGCTCGTCCGCGGTGAGGGTGGTCACTCGCTGGTAGTGATCCGTCAGCCCGCTGTGGGTCCGCCCCTCCTCGCTCTCCTCGAAGCTCTCCCAGAGCACCGGCCGCTCCTGCCCGATCGAGGCCTGCCAGCAGCGCTGCTCCAGGCGGGAGGCCAGCGCCAGCGCCTCGAGCATCCGGGTCTCGCGCAGCTCGGGGAGGATCTGGCCCTCGAAGGTGGCGGCGGCGGTGCCCTCCCGGGGGGAGAAGGGGAAGACGTGGAGGCCCGCGAGGCCGAGGCGCTCGCAGAGCTCGAGGGAGACCGCGAAGTCCTCCTCGGTCTCACCGGGGAAGCCGACGATGAGGTCGGAGGTGATGGCCACGTCCGGGCGCACGGCGCGCACGCCGGCGACGATCGCCGAGAAGCGCTCACGGCTGGTGCGGCGGGCCATGCGCTTCAAGATCCGGTCACTGCCGCTCTGCAGGGGCAGGTGGAGGTGGGGCATCAGCCGGGGGTGGGCGAAGCGCTCGAAGAAGGCCGGCGAGAGATCCCAGGGCTCCACCGAGGAGAGGCGCAGGCGAGGCAGCTCGGTCTCGTCGAGGATCCGCGCGACCAGGCCGGCGAGGTCGGGACCCCCGGGCCACTCCTTGCCGTAGCCGCCCAGGTGCACGCCCGAGAGGACGATCTCCTGGAAGCCCTCGCGCAGGAGGCCGCGCACCTCGGCGAGCAGCGCGTCCGGATCGACGCTGCGGGCCGCGCCCCGGGCGAGGGTGACCACGCAGAAGGAGCAGGCCTGATCGCAGCCGTCCTGGGCCTTGAGGAAGGCCCGGGTGGTGGAGAGGCGGGGATCCTCCAGGCCGCCGGCGTCCGGGGAGGCGCCGCCCGGCGGGAGCAGGCCCTCCGCCTCGAGGTGCTCGAGGAGGCGGTCCTTCTCCAGGTTGTCGATCACCCGATCGGCGCCCAGGGCGAGCACCCGCTCGGCCGCCGAGGCCTGGTCGGCCAGCTCGGCGGCGAAGCAGCCGGTGACGATCAGCTTCGCCTCGGGGTGGTTGCGGCGCAGGCGCCGGAGGGTCTTGCGGGACTTGCGGTCGGCGACGTGGGTGACGGTGCAGGAGTTGAGCACCACCAGATCGGCCGGCTGCCCCGGGCCCACCACCCGGTGGCCGCGCAGGCGCAGCGCCCGCCCGAGGGCGTGGATCTCGCCCAGGTTCAGGCGGCAGCCGAGGGTCTCGAGGCGAACGAGCATGGGCGGCGCTGGTTAGCAAATGGGACCCGCCCCGGCCAGGGGACGAGGCTCCTTTCGCCGGACCCGGCGCCCCTCGCCCCGCCTCCGGCTGTCCCTCGGGGGAAAAGGGACCTATCCTCCGCCCCGCATGAGCACCTCGAACGGCAAGATCATGGTGGTGACCGGAGCCAACACCGGCATCGGTTATCAGACCGCCCTCGCGCTCTCCCGTCAGGGCGTCCGGGTGCTGGCGCACGCCCGCACCGAGGCGAAGGCCCGGGAGGCCGCCGAGCGGCTGGCCACCGGGGCGGCGGCCGCGGCCGGCCGGGAGGCCGGCGAGCTGGTACCCGTCTGGGGCGACTTCGCCTCCCTCGACGAGGTCGAGAACCTCGCCCAGCAGATCCTCTCCCGGGCCGAGAAGATCGACGTGCTGGTGAACAACGCCGGCGCGGTCTTCTCCCCGAGGCAGGAGAGCCGGGACGGCTTCGAGCTCACCTTCGCGGTGAACCACCTGGCGACCTTCCTGCTCACCCACCGCCTCCTGGATCGCATCAAGCTCTCGGCGCCCTCCCGGATCGTCACCCTCTCCTCGGCGGCTCACCAGCGCGGGCGCCTGGACCTCGACGATCTGCAGTCGACGAGGCGCTACACGATGTTCGGCGCCTATGGCGCGAGCAAGCTGGCGAACCTCCTCTTCTCGAAGGAGCTCGCCGTCCGCCTCGAGGGCACCGGCGTCACCTCCAACAGCGTCCACCCTGGCGTGGTCTTCACCCGCTTCGGCCGGGACGGCGACGCCGGCGGAGGCTTCGACTGGCTGATGGGGATGGCCAAGCCCTTCCTGATCTCCCCGGAGCGCGGCGCGCGCACCTCCGTCCACGTGGCCACCGCCCCGGAGCTCGAGGGGGTCAGCGGCGAGTACTTCATCCGCTCCAAGGTGGCGCGTCCCAGCAAGTCGGGGCGCGACGCCGAGCTCGCGAAGGCCCTCTGGGAGAAGACCGTCGAGCTCCTCGGGGACCGCCTCTAGCGCCTGAATTCAACCGCGGCCGGCCTACTCGAAGATCAGGATCTCCTCGGTGCCCACGATGGGCACGAAGAGGCGCTCGCCGGTGGGATCGAAGGTCGCGCCACCGATCGGGCCGGTGACGTCCATGTAGGAGAGCTCGATCATCTCGGGGGTCCCGGGGTCGACGGTGACCATCCGCAGGAGGAAGTCGCTGGGCGTCTCCCGGCGGTTCCAGAGGTAGTGGCGGCGGTCGGGGGTGACGACGATGGGGCCGACCTGATCGACCTCGGAGGTCGTCTGGTAGAGCGGGGTGAGATCGTGGCCGAGGCCGACGATGGCCTCGTCCTCGCCCTCACCGGGCCAGAAGCGGTAGTGGAGCACCGGGCCGTGCTCGAGCATCACCGCGCCGAAGAACTCGGCGAAGCCCTCGGGCTCGGTGAGGCGCGTGTGGGGGGGCTCCCCCTCCTGCAGGCCCTGCGCGGTCCAGAGGCCACCGCGGGCGTGGCGCTCGCCGCTGCCGCTGGCCGACCAGAGGACCATCACGTCCCCGTCGGGGAGGGTCGCCAGCAGCTCGAAGCGCTCCTCGGCGCCGAGGGCGAGGCCCGCCTTCCGGGCGCCCCCCTGCAGGGCCATCACCCCGGTGAGGTGCGGCAGGAAGATCCGGTCCTCGTCGCCGAACTCGATGCCGAGGGGGCGGTGGGGGAGGTTGGGGAGGCGGATGACCTCCTCGTCCGACTCGAGGTCGAGGTAGCCCAGCTCCCGCTCGTGCACGACCCAGAGGGTGCCGTCCGGGGCGGTGCCCACGCAGAGCAGGGGGCTGGTGCCAGGCGCCATCGGGCGCGGCTTGGCCGGCTGGAGGGTGCCGACCCCCACCCGCACCAGGGCGTGGGCCCGGCGGGCGATCAGGAAGACCTCCTCCTCGTCCGGGACGAGCGCCGCTCCGCAGGCCGCGTCGCGGGTGCTGCCCAGGCCGACGTCGAAGGAGATCCGCCGCTGCCAGCGCCCGGTGGCGAGCGCGAGGACGTCCACGTAGTTCGAGTCGGTGTCCGAGGCGTAGACCAGCCCCGCCGCCTCGTCGATCACCAGCCGCTCGGGCTGCGAGGCCAGCCCGGTGGCCCAGAGGCGCTGCCCGGCGGTGTCGTAGAGGGAGACCGAGCCGTCGAGGGGGTGGGTGACGGCGATGCGGACCCCCAGGGTGGGATCCTCGCTCGTCGCCGCGAGATCGCCGATGAGCGAGGTCGAGCCGGTGTCGATGAGGGCGCCGGTGAGGGCGATCCCTCCGGTGAGCCCGAGGAGGGCCAGCCGGCCGTCGGTGCGGGCGATCGCCGCGAACTCGTCGGTGCCCTGCTGGTAGGTCGTCACCGGCCCGGGGAGCTCGACGTCCTGCTCGACCGGCACCCAGGTGGCCAGGTCGTTGCCCCGGGGGTCGATCACCGAGAGGCCGTGCTCGGAGCCGGTGGCCAGCAGGCTGTCGCCCACGACCACCAGGCGCCCGCTGCGGGTGGTCGCCGCGGCGCCGTGGATCGAGGACATGGCCAGCCGCCGGGGTGGGCCCGCCGGCGCGAGCCCGGGATCGAAGGCCAGGGCGTGGGCGCGGCCCGCGGGGTCGATGCCGGTGACGTAGACGTAGCGCTGCCCGCCGGCGTCCACCGGGACGATCCGGGTGGGCATGGCGCCCTGCAGGTCCGCGGGATCGAGGCTGCTCACGAGGGCACCGTCGGTGGTGTCGAAGCCCTGCACGCCGTCGTCGCTGTAGGCGGCGTAGACCCGCGCGCCGTCGCTGGAGGCGGCGAAGTCGATGGGCTTGGACTCGAGGAAGAAGCGGAGGTCCGAGCCGTCGACGAAGCCCTGCCGGAAAAGGGTGGAGGGGTAGATCAGCCGGCCGCCGGCGAGGGCGAGCGCGCGGGGCCGGTGGAGGATCCGCACCGTGGCGACCCGGGTGCCCGACGCGGGGCGGCCCCGCCCCAGGTATTCGAAGGGCTCGGCGGTGGCGGCGCTGCGGGGGCCGGCGTGGATGACCAGGGGGCCGCGCCCGGCGTCGTCGGGGACGACCACCTCCAGGGCGCCGCCCTCCGGGGAGAGGTGGGCCGGCACCCGCTGACCGCTGGCGAAGACGACCTCGTTCTCGGCGGCGAAGCCCGCGCCCCGGATCCGTACCCGGGTCCCGGCGAAGCCGGTGGTGGGGGAGAAGCCCTCGAGGACCACCGTCTCGTCGGGAGGTGGCAGCAGGAAGTCCCTGCCGCAGCCAGCGATCAACCCGTGCGCTGCCAGCAGCAGCGCCGCGCCCCTCCAGCCCTCGATTCGCATCCGGGGATTATGGGCCAGCCGCCCGGCGCCCGCACGGCCTCCCGGGATCAGGGCCGCAGGTAGAGTGGGCCGAAGGCGGCCTGGCCGCCGCGGCCGTCGCGGACGACCAGCCACAGCTCGCTCTCGGTGGTGTCCGGCTCGTAGGTGATCGCGACCTCGTCGCCGAAGGCGAAGGCGTACTCGAAGCTTCCGCCGGTGGCGTGGAAGGCGACGATCGGCTCCTCGAGGCGGGTCGCGTCGGCCTCGCCGGCGACCGGGATCGTATCCAGGCTCTCGGGGTCGATCCGCACCCCGAGGGTGAGGGGGCCGGCGCCCACGGCGAGGGAGTCCCCTCGGGCGACGGGCGTGCCGTCGAGGGTGACCGCGGCGATCACCGGCGCCCGGTTGAGGGGGCGGGCCGGCGCCTCGAGGTGGAGGGGGAGGCGCAGCACGGCCTCCCGCGGCTCGGCGCCCGGGGTGAGGAGCCGGTAGCGCAGGTGGGTCTCCAGGGTGGAGGGGAGGCCGGCGCCGGGCACCGCGCCGGTGGCCTGGACGTCGAGGCCGAGGGCGCCCGCGCAGGCGAAGGCCTCGGCCGCCGGATCGAAGGTGACGGCGCCGTCGGCGCCGACCGTCACCGGCCGCTCGCAGACCGGGTCGATGCAGGCGAAGGCGCTGGCCGAGCCCAGGGAGAAGGGGCAGAAGGCCGCCTCGGTGGTGGCGTCCGTGCTCCCCGCCGGCAGGTAGACGGCGGGGGTGACGGTGACGGTCTCCCCGACCACCGGCTCGAGGGGAGAGGCCGAGAGGGCCAGGATCCGCGGGCGGTCGAGGAGGGTGGGGGAGGAGAGCTCGTCGGCGCAGCCGAGGGCGCCGAGGCCGAGGAGGAGCGAGAGGGAAACGAAGGAACCGGTGGAGCGCATCACCACTCTCCCTTCACCCCGAAGACGGGGAGGATGGGCAGCCCGGTCAGGGCCTCGGACTGCGCGTAGTCGTAGCTGTAGCGGGTGCCCTCGACGTTGCCGTGGGCGTAGGCGTTCTGCACGTCGAGGTAGGCGGAGAACTTCCAGCGCGGGAAGACCCAGGTCCGATCCACCCGCAGGTCGAGCTGATGGAAGGCCGGCAGCCGCTCGGAGTTCACGTCGCCGTAGACCGGCACGTAGACGCCGGCGGCGGCGTCGAAGATCGAGGAGACGACCGGGGTGGTCGGGTTGCCCGAGACCAGGCGGAAGCGGGCGCCGACGGTGAAGCCGTGCGGCAGCTCCCAGGAGGCCACGGCCGTGAGGATGTGGGGCTGGTCGAAGTCGAAGCGGCGCTCGGCCGCACCGGGGCGGTCGGTGCGCAGGGAGCGCTGGTAGGTGTAGGCGAGCCAGCCGACGAAGCGGTCGCCCAGCCGGGCCCGGGCCAGGAGCTCGGCGCCGAAGATCCGGCCCGTCCCCTGGGAGAGGTAGGGCGGCTCGTCGGCGGTGAAGCCGAAGGAGAGGTTGCGGCTCACCAGACGATCGAGCTTCTTGTAGAAGCCGGTCACGTCCACCTCGAGGCTGGCGTCGGGGCCCAGGGGGAGGCGGTGGGCGATCCCCGCCGAGGCCTGGAAGGAGCGCTCGGGGAGCAGCTCGGGGTTGCCCACGTTCGGCGCGGACTCGTCGTAGAAGGGCTGCTGCTGGTAGAGGCCGGCGCCGGCGCGCAGGCTGGTGCGCTCGCCGAGGTCGACGATCGCCGAGAGCCGCGGATCCAGCGCCCAGCCCTCGATGGGTCCGTAGTAGTCGAGGCGCAGGCCCGGGGTGAGGGTCAGGCCGTCGATCGGACGCAGGCGCGCCTCGAGGAAGGTCGCCGGCTCGTAGACGATCGAGGTGCTCTCGAAGGTGATCAGATCCTGGGTCGCCGTCGGGACGCTCCCCTCGCCCTCCTTGGGGGGGCGGGGCGAGGAGAGGGCCAGCTTCACCCGGCCCCAGCGGCCGTCGAGGCCGCCGGCCAGCTCGAAGCGCTCGCTGGGCCGGAAGGTGAAGGTGCTGCGCCAGGAGAGGTCGCGCAGCCCCAGGTCGAAGGCGAAGTCCTGCCCCAGGGAGAAGCCGACCTCCTGGAGGCCGACCCGCACCGAGGTCTCCTCGCTCCAGCTGGAGGAGAGGCGGGAGCGGCTGGTGAGCATGAGCTGGTGGAACATCGAGCGGGTCGAGAGGGCGCCGCGCACGGTGGGGTCGCTGGTGGGCTCCTCGAAGAGGAGCTGGAGGCGATCCATCGAGCCGAAGAAGAGCAGGCGCAGCTGGTGGCCCTTGGCCGGGCGGTAGCTGGCGATGAGCTGGTAGTCGTAGAAGCGCGGGGCGGTGTCGAAGGCCACCGGCGCGGAGTCGGGGAGGGCCAGCGGCAGGAGGGTGTCGATGTAGGAGCGGGCGAAGCCGCCGCCGATCGAGAGGGTGTCGGTGACCGGACCCTCGAGGGCGAAGGAGGCGTCGTAGGCGTTGAGGTCCACCCGGCCGCGGAAGAGGTCGGTGGCGGGGTCCCGCACCTTCACGTCGATGATGCCGCCGGTCGCCCGCCCGTACTCGGCGGAGTAGTTGCCCGGGACGAAGTCGACGGTCTCCAGGAACTTCGAGCCGAAGGTGCTGCGCAGGCCGCCGAAGTGGTAGACGCTCGGGATCTCGAGCCCCTCGAGGAAGACCCGCGAGTCGCCGGGGCTGGCGCCGCGCAGGATGATGTCGCCGCCGCTGAAGGAGGGGCGGGCGACGCCCGGGAGGTTCTCGATCACCTTGATGGTGTCGCCGCTGGTGCCCGGGAGCTTCTCGACCTCGGCCTTGGAGAGCACCCGGCGGGTGACCTCGCGGCGCACGCGCTGGGCGCGCACCACGGTGCTGTAGGCGCCGGTGGTGCGCTGCAGGTAGATGGTCTCGTCCCGCGACTCACCCGCCTCGGCCGTGATGCTCACCTCGAGCTTCTGGTGCTCGGGGGGCAGGGCGACGAGGGTGAACTCGGTGGCGTCGACGGTGAGGAGGGCGACGCCCGCGGCGTCGGTGAGGCCCTCGGCCAGCTGCTCCCCCTCCTTCACGGCGAGGACGCGCAGGCGGGCGAGGGGCACGCGGGTGCCTCGCTCGAGGAGGGTCAGCTGGTAGCGCACCGGCTCGGGCTCGGGGGCCGGCGGCGGAGGCGGGGCCGCGATCGTCATCCGGAAGGCGATCTTCACCGGCACGGTGCGCCCGTCGGTGAGCCGGGCAGGCTCGAAGACGAAGCGGCCGGCGGCGCTGCGCGCCGCGCCATCGAAGGGCTCTCCGGCGCCCTCCTTCACGGCGACGCCCTGCACGGCGCCGGTCTCGTCCACGTCGATCGTGAGGACGACGGTCACCGAGTCGGCGCCCTCGGGGAAGGCGGTGCCCTCGGGCAGCTCGGGCTCGACGAGCTCCTGGAGCTGCGGTCCGGCGGCCAGGGTGGGGGCCGCGGCCTCCTGGGCCAGGGCCGGAGCGGTGGACGCGACGAGGAGCAGAAGGGGAGCGAGGCGAGGGAGCATGATCAGCCCTCCAGGACGAAGCCGATGGTGTAGGGGATGGGGACGGCCGCGGCGACCGCGCCCATCCGCCCGGGGGAGCAGCGGATGCGGCGGGCAGCCTCGATGGCGGCCGAGTCGAAGAGGGTGCCGGCGCTGCGGGTCACCTCGGCCGAGGCGACCCGGCCGGTCTCGTCGATGACCAGGCGCAGCTCGACCTCGCCCTCGCGCCCTTCCCGGCGCGCCTCGACCGGGTAGCGCACGTCGGGCTGGGGGCAGCGCGGCATCCGGGTGATCTCGAGGACCTCCGCGGCGGCGAGCTGAGGCGCGGGGCCCGGCGCCGCCTTGCCGCGGAAGCCGTTGGCGGCCTGGTCGCGGGTGGCGTCGGGGTCGGCGAAGGCGCTCCCGCCGCCGGCCTCGGCGCGCACCGAGATGCCGCCGCCGGAGGAGACCGTGGCCGCCATGTCGAGGGCGAAGACCGGCAGGGGGGCGGGGGCGGTCGGCGGGGCCGGTGTCTCGGCCGGAGCGGGGGGCTCCGGAGCCGCGGGCGCCTCCGCCACGGGGGCGGGGCGGGTGAGCTCCTTCACCTTCTTCACCTTCATCCGCCGCACGGCCTTCGCCGGCGGGGGCCTCGGCGCCGGGGGAGGGGTGAGCTCGGGGGCCGGAGCCGGGGGCGCCGGGGCGGGCTCGACGATCGTGAGGTCCACCACCGAGCGCGGCGCCCGGGCCGCGGGCGCCTGGTAGCTCGTCCAGACGAAGGCCGCGAGGCCGAGGTGGGCGGCCAGCGAGGCCGCGAAGCCGGGGAGGGAGAGGCGCATGGTCCTAGCTCTCGGAGTCGATGGGTTCGGTGGAGAGGGCAAAGCGGGTCACACCGGCGGCCTTCACGGCGTCGACGAAGCCGACGACCCGCCCGTGGGTGGTGCTGCGGTCGGCGGCGATCACCACCTGCAGCTCGGGGGTCTTCGCGACCTCGGCGCGCACCTTCTGGAGGACGAGCGCCTCGTCGCTGGCCTCGCCGTTCAGGTAGACCGCGCCATCGGCGGAGAGGACCACCGAGACCGTCGAGGGCGTGGTCTCGGTGGCGGTGGCGGCCTTCGGCAGGTCGACCTCGATGGAGGGGCCGACGATGGAGGAGGCGGTCACCATGAAGATGATGAGGAGGACGAGCACGACGTCGACCAGGGGAGTGACGTTGATCCCGGTGATGATCTCGTCGTCGTCGGTCAGGGAGACGTGGCTGGCCATCACGCGGCCTCCTTCCGGGTCGAGACGGTGGCGACCTGCGCGGCCTCACCCGGGCCGGCGTAGTCCATCAGGGTGCGGGCGATCAGCTCGGCGCCGCGGAGGGCCTCCTGCACCTTCCCCTTGAAGATGTTGAACATCATCACCGCGGGCAGCGCGACGAGCAGGCCGATCGCCGTGGCGACCAGCGCCTCCGAGATGCCCGCCATCACCGCCTGGTTGCCGGACTCCGTGTTCGCGGCCAGGTCGGCGAAGGCCTTGATGATGCCGAGCACCGTGCCGAAGAGGCCGATGAAGGGCGCGTTGTTTCCCAGGGTGCCCAGGAAGGAGAGGCCTCGCTCGTAGCGCACCTTCTCCCGGGCGACCGCCAGCCGCAGCTTCTGCTCGGCGTGGTCCGCGCCCCGGGGCAGGGCGCCGATCATCTCCAGGGCGACGGCGACCTCGAGGCTCTGGCCCCGGTCGGCCTTCCGGGCGGCGGCCCGGGCGAGCTCGGGCCGGCGCTGGTCCAGGCCCTCGGCCAGGTCGAAGGCCAGGCGGCCCGCGTCGATGCGGCGGCGGCGGTAGAAGAACCAGCGCTCGACCATCACCGAGATGGAGAGCACGGAGAGGGCGATGAGCAGCCACATGACCCACTCCGCCCCGAAGACGGTGATGGCCTGGGCCAGGGATTCGGTGATCTGGATGGATTCGGTCTGCATGATTTCCTCCTCGAGGTTGGGAGGAGTTTGGTGGTTTTGGTCGAATATGTCAACATCAATCAACCAAAAAAATCACATCGAACTCCCCCTTGACCCCCCCTGGCGGTCCAAACCTCTGGAATCAGACCGAAAAAGGGGACCACGGGCCTTGACGGAAAACCTCCATTTCCACCAGATTCGCCCCATGAGCACCAACCTCCTCACCAGCCGCGAGGTCGCCGAGTTCCTCGGGGTGGGGGTCTCCTCCGTGAACCGCTGGGCCGACGCCGGCAAGCTGGAGCACGTGAAGACCCCCGGCGGTCACCGCCGCTTCGCCCGCCTGGCAGTGGAGGCCTTTCGCCGCGAGCGCGCCGGCCTGCCGACGGATGACGGGGAGTCCTTCTGCGCCGGCTGGACCGAGCGCCTCCTGGGCGACGCGCCGCCCGAGGCCCTGGTCGGTCAGCTGCTGCGGGAGCGGGCCGAGCGGGAGAGCTGGCTCGCGGTGGCCGGCGCCCTCGGGCCGGTGCTCGCGCGCATCGGCAGCCTATGGGAGGAGGGCACGATCTCGGTCACCGAGGAGCACCTGGCCTCCGAGCGCCTGGCGCGGGCGCTCTCTCGCTGCGCCGAGCTGCTCCCGGTCGCGGTCGCCGCCCCCGAGGCGCTGCTGGCGGCGCCCGAGAGCGAGGAGCACACCCTGGGCCTCTCCCTCCTCGAGCCCGCCCTGCGGGAGTGGGGCTGGCACTGCCGCTTCGCCGGCCGGCGCACGCCGCTGGAGGATCTCGCCGGCCGGGTGCGGGGCGGGAGCTTCGAGCTGGTGGCGCTCTCGGCCTCGGTCTCCACCCCGGCGGCGGTCCTGGGGGAGGTCGCCCGGGTCATCGGGGAGGCCGCGGCGGAGGCGGGCGCGGCCCTGCTCATCGGCGGCCTCGGCCCCTGGCCGGAGCAGCTGCGCCACGGGCGCCGCGTGCAGCGCTTCGCCGAGCTCGAGCGGGCGCCCGAAGGTCTGCGGCGCAACTAGCCTCTGCTAGAGCACCCGGCGAAGCAGGGGGCGGGCGCCCGAGCGGGCGAGCAGGGCGCTGTAGGAGGTGTAGGAGCGCAGGCGGGAGCCAGCGGGCATCGGCTCGGGCCAGGCCCCCGAGCCTCCGACGATCAGCGCGGCGCCCCGTTGGTCGCAGGCTTGCGCCAGGTGGGCGACGATCTTCCGGAGCAGGTCGGGATCCTGGCTGAAGGCCGAGGCGGAGATGGTCACGCAGGCCAGGTCCTCGGTCCGGAGGATGGTCTCGGCCAGCGCCTCGGGAGGGGTTCGGGCGCCGATCCAGTGGGTGCGCAGCCCCGCCTCCCGGGCGCAGACCTCCGCCAGGGCGAGGCCGAGGGTGTGCTCCTCGCTCTCCGGCGTCGCCAGGAGGACCACCGGAGCCTCGGGGCTGACCGGCAGCGCCTCGACGATCGCGGCGAGGGCCCGGGAGAGCCTCGCCGAGGCCAGGTGCTCGGCCACCACCGAGAGCTCACCCCGCGCCCAGCGCTCGCCCAGCTCGACGATCCCCGGCGCCACCGAGTCGGCGACCTCGCCCCAGCTGCCCAGGCGGCTGCGAGCCCGGAGGAGGTCGGCCCGGAGGCTCGCGACGTCGGAGGCCGCGAGGAAGCGATCGGCCCAGCTGGTGGAGGGCAGGGCGCTGACGCCTCCCTGCTGGTGATCGAGGAGCGCCTGCACGGCCGTCGGGTGGAAGCGGCGGTGCCCTCCGGCGGTGCGCTGGCAGTGAATCCGGCCCTCGTCTGCCCAGCGGTTCAGGGTGGAGGTGCCCACCCCGAGGCGGCCGGCGGCCTCGCGACTGGAGAGCAGGATGGGGCCTCGTCTGGCGATTTTCCGAGTCATGATGCAAGCAGTATGGTGGTTATGGATGTTTTTGGCAAATTTATCTGGTCAAAATCTACCATTTGGTCCATGATTGCCCTCACGCCCCTCCCCTCGGACCCCCGGAGCCCATCAATGGAGCGCCCAGGCCCCCCAGACCTCCCGCCCCCGCGGTTTGCTTCCGTGCAGGCCGGAGCTAGGTTCCAGAAGGCGGGAGAGAGGGAATGAAGGTCTTCATCACCGGTGCGACCGGGTTCGTCGGGCGGCGGCTGGTGCGTACCCTCCAGGACCGGGGGGACGAGGTCGTGGCCTGGGTCCGCGATCCGCGCCGCGCGACGGAGGTTCTGGGAGAGCAGGTCGAGCGGGTCGCCACCGACGTCGGCGAGGCGGCCCTCGCCCGGCACCTCGCCGGGGCCGACGCCGTCGTGAACCTGGCCGGGGAGAACCTCTTCGGTGGGCGCTGGACCCGCGCCCGCAAGGCCGCGCTGGAGTCCTCGCGAATCGACCTGACGGGGACCCTGGCGCGCACCCTCGCGAACCTGCCCGGGGAGGAGCGCCCCGCGGTCTTCGTCTCGGCCAGCGCCGTGGGCTACTACGGCGACCGGGGGGCCGAGCGCCTCACCGAGGCGAGCGCCCCGGGCGACGACTTCCTCGCGGGCCTCTGCCAGCGCTGGGAGGCGGCGACGACCCCGGCGCGGGAGGCCGGCCTGCGCACGGTCATCCTGCGCATCGGGGTGGTCCTCGGTGAGGGCGGGGCCCTCGGCCGGCTCCTCCCGCTCTTCCGGCTGGGCGCCGGCGGCCGCCTCGGCAACGGTCAGCAGGCCTTCCCCTGGATCCACGTCGAGGACCTCGTTGGGATCCTCCTCGCGGCCCTCGACGATCCCTCCCTCGCAGGGGTCTACAACGCGACCGCGCCCGGGTCGGTGACCAACGCCGAGCTCACCCGCGCCCTGGCGAAGGCGGTGCGTCGGCCGGCCCTCGTCCCGGTCCCCGGCTTCGCCATGAAGGCGGCGCTGGGCGAGGCCGCGGTCGCGCTGCTCGGCGGCCAGGACGCCGTGCCCCAGCGCCTCCTCGAGGCCGGCTTCCCCTTCCACTATCCGGATCTCGACTCGGCCCTCGCGGCCGTCGTCGAGGGGGGCCGCTGACGCCATGCCCCTCGCCCGCTCCCTCCTCACGGCGCAGAGCACCTTGCTGCTCCTCGGCGCCGGGGCCTGCGGGGGGACCGAGCCGCCCCGCACCTATCAGCACGCCGACGCCGGGGTGGGCCTGCCCCTGCCCGAGGAGGCGGGAACCCGGGTCTTCGCGCTCGAGCAGGTCTCCTCCGAGATCGTCACCAACCCCAGCCCCTTCTCCAACGACACCGCCGTCTCCTCCCTCACCGCCTGGTTGCGGGTGCGCTGGTCGCGAGAGGGAGAGGAGATCGTCTGGGACGAGGCGCTCTGCGCGATGCGCAGCAACGAGATCTTCGGCACCACCACCCGCTACCCGCAGGCCTTCCTGGAGTCGATCCCCCGGCGCCAGCGCAGCGGCCGGCTGGCGGCCGCCCAGGTCGGCGCGACCTTCGAGGCGGGCCCCTTCGTGGATCTCTTCGGCGTCAGGCTCACGGACCCCGCCTCCGAGGCGCTGCCGACCGGCCCCGACGATCCGCGGGTGGAGGACAGCGACGGCGACGGCGAGCCCGGCATCACCGTGGCGGTCGAGCAGAGCCTCCTCGGCAGCGGAGAGGTCTTCGTCGCCCAGCGCTCCACCAGCAGCTACGAGGGCGTGGTCGTCTCGCCCGACCGGCTCGAGGGTGAGGTCCGGGTGATCACCGAGAAGACCGTGCTCGGGGCCACGGCCGGCTGGCTGGAGTCCGGCACCGAGGCCGCGCCCGATCCCGATCCCACCCACAACTACTTCATCTTCCAGGCCGTGCCCGACCACACGACCTGCACCCAGATCGTGCTCAACCGCGATCGCATCTTCGACGAAGGCTAGATCGATCATGAACAGGAAAACGAAGCTCGCCCTCATCGCCAGCCTGCTCCCGGCGCTGGCCATCGCCGAGGCCAAGCCCGAGGCCGAAAGCATGACCGTCCGCGCGGTGGCCGAGCTGGGCTACCTCGGCGTGCTCTCCCACGTCATCCAGCTCGATCAGGACGGCACCCTCATCGACTACAAGGCCGAGGGCGGGCAGGAGGTCCTCTTCCCGGTCAGCCGCTTCTCGATGGAGCTGGGGCTGAACGCGCGCCACCGACTGGTCTTCCTCTACCAGCCGCTGAAGATCGACACGGTGAACATCCTGCCCCGCGATCTGGTGATCTCGGAGGCGACCTACCCCGCCGGCACCCCGGTGCGCTTCGTCTATGGCTTCCCCTTCTGGCGGGCGAGCTGGCTCTACGACTTCGCCCCGGGCCCCGAGCGCGAGCTCTCCTTCGGCGTCTCGCTCCAGCTGCGGGACGCCACCATCACCTTCGAGACCCTCGACGGAACGATCCTGCGCAACAGCCGGGACGTGGGGCCGGTGCCCATCCTCAAGGCCCGCTGGCGGCAGCCCCTCTCCCGCTCCTTCTGGGTCGGCGCCGAGGCCGACGGCTTCTATGCGCCGATCAGCTACATCAACGGCAGCGACAACGAGGTGGTCGGGGCGATCCTCGACGCCAGCCTGCGGGCCGGCCTCGAGCTCGAGGGGGGGGCCACCCTCTTCCTCAACCTGCGCTACCTCGGCGGCGGCGCCGTGGGGCAGAGCGAGCCCGACGGGCCGGGGGACGGCTACGTGAAGAACTGGCTGCACTTCCTCACGGTCACCCTCGGGGCGACCTACGACCTGCAGGTCCTCTAGGGCGCGGGCGGCCCGGGGCGGGCGGCGAGCTCGAGGACGAGCCGGGTCTCCCCCTGGGCGACGACCTTCAGGGTGTCCTCTCCCAGGGAGAGGCCGTGCAGCGACGCGCCGACCTCGGAGGCCGGCCGGTAGGCGCGCAGCTCCCAGCGGGCCAGCTCGGGGGTCGCCTCGCGCCGCACCACCTCGTCCACCTCCGGGCTCGCCAGCAGGGCCGCCTGCAGCGCCGAGTGGCGGGCGAAGCCCACCCCGTGGATCTCGAGCGCCAGCCAGCGCTGGGCACCGGGGGCGTCGACCACCTCGGCGAAGCGCTCCTCGATCAGCTCGAGGAAGGCCTCGTGGATCTTCTCGCGGGTCCCGCGCCGGATGAGCTGGGCGTGCTGCTGGATCTCACCGCGGCGGGAGAGCCAGCGCAGCGAGAGCTCGCCCTCGAAGGGCTGGACCTCGTCGCGGGTCATCGGCTCCTGGCCCTCGAGGGAGCGCAGGGTGACCAGGCCCACCAGGACCTCGGCCTCTTCCCGGCTGTCCGGCGGGAGGACCCGCAGGCCCTTCGCCTTCAGCCAGCGGTGGACCCGCTGCTCCAGGGGATGCTCGGGCAGGGCCCAGCCCTCCGTCCCGCGCTTGGGCTTGCGCTGCCACCAGCGGCGCCTCTCCTTCGCCGGCGCCCGGGCCGGGTGGGGCTCGTGGACCTCCAGGCGGTAGATCACGCTGCGGCCCTCCTCCCCGGCGAGGACCGGCAGGCCCAGGAGGAGCGCGAGCACGAGGACGGCGGGACGGGCGAGGCGCTTCAAGATCCCCATCCTACTGCGAACTCACGAGCGGCGTTCGAAGGGCAGGATCGTCGGGCCGGTGGCGAGGTGGGAGAGCTCCGGGACGCGGGCGAGGTAGGGGCGCAGGCCCGGCGCGTCGAGCTCGAGGGCGCCGAGCATGGCGTCGGCGCGCTCGGGGTCGTTCTCTTGCAGGGCGAGGGCGTGGAGCAGATCGACCAGGCGCAGGGCCCGCACCGGCAGGATGGCCTCGGCGGCGCTCCGCTCGGCGATCGCGAGGGCGAGGAGCTCGTCCCGCCGCCCGCGGCGCAGCGCCAGCAGCATCCGCGGGGGCAGGAGCGCACCGCGCTGGGTCTCGGGGACCCGGGGCAGCTCGCGGCGCAGGATCACCTCGGCCTCCTCGAGGCGATCGAGGAGGATCAGCGGGGTGAGGGCGGTCGCCACCCCGGGGCCGTGGTAGGCGGCGAGCTGACCCTGGAACCAGCCCGCCTGCAGGAGGGGGAGGGCGAGCTCGACGGCCGCCTCCGGCTCGTCGAGGTGGAGGTGGGCCACCGCGCGGTTCATCAGGAAGCGCGCGCGCAGGTTGCGCAGCCCGCGGCTCTCGCGGATCAGCGCGTCGAAGATCGCGGCCGCCTCGGTGGGGCGGCCCTGGTTCAGGAGCACGACCGCCTCTTGGTTGCGCAGCACCAGCTTGCGCGCCCGGGCGAACTTCCAGAGGACCGCGCCCACCGAGCCGAAGGTCAGCAGCACCAGCACCGGGAAGATGGTCCACTCGAAGGGGAGGCCGGTCTGCTCCGCCAGGTGGAAGGTCAGCAGGGTGAGGAGGCCCAGCAGGCCGAAGATCGCCACCAGCAGCGCGACCACCAGGGGCAGGGGAAAGGGGCGGGGAACCTTCACCGGGCCACTCTATCCTCTTTCGGGGGGAGGAACGCGGCACGCTAAGTGGCCGTCAGGGAACAACAATTTATTTAGTTGCAAATGATTTTCAATTTCTTACAATGATCGGGCGAGGCTCTCTCGCTCCCCCTGCCGAAAGGTGAACCCATGATCGTCTGCAGCTGCAAGGCCGTGACCGACACCCGGATCCGCGACGAGGTGCGCGCGGGCGCCCGCACGCCCCAGGAGGTGGCGGCCCGCCTCGGAGCCGGCACCGACTGCGGCTCCTGCCGCAACCTCCTTGCCCTCATCGTGAAGCAGGCGCAGTCTCAGGAGCCCTCCGCCCAGGTCGATGCGTCGGCGCCCCTCTCCTGGCGCCACCTGCGCGACGCGCTGGCGGGGGCCTGACCCCACCCCCGCCATCTGCCACGGAGAAGCTCGCATGAAGGCTGCCGACCCCAAGATCATCGAGATCCTCAACGACGTTCTCACCGCGGAGCTCACCGCGATCAACCAGTACTTCGTCCACGCCGAGATGTGCGGCAACTGGGGCTACAAGAAGCTCCACGACGCCATCAAGAAGCAGGCGATCGACGAGATGAAGCACGCCGAGCAGCTCATCGAGCGCATCCTCTACGTCGAGGGGCACCCCAACGTGCAGCGCCTCGGCAACGTGCAGATCGGCCAGTCGGTCCACGAGCAGCTCAAGGTCGACCACGCGCTCGAGGTCCACGCCGTCCCGCGCCTCGCCGAGGGCATCGCCTTCTGCAACTCGGTCAGCGACCACGGCACCCGGATCCTGCTCGAGGGCATCCTCGCCTCCGAGGAGGAGCACATCGACTGGCTCGAGGCGCAGCTCGATCTCGTCGAGCAGGTGGGCATCCAGAACTACATGGCCGCCCAGATCTCCGACGAATAGCCCGGGGCAGCAGCGCGCTCCAGGCGGCGCCCAGCCGTCGGAGCGCAGCGGTCCCGTGGCTCGACCTGCTCGAGATGGGGGGTTCGGGGGGGAGCCGGACGCTCCCCCCGATCATCAGAGGAGCCGGCTCAAGACCTCGAGGAGGTCCTCCTGCCGGAACTCGCCCTTGGTGAGGTAGGCGCTGGCGCCGGCCTGCATCCCGCGCTGCCGGTCGTCGTCGGCGGCCAGCGAGCTGACCAGGACCACCGGCAGCTTGCGCAGCTTGTCGATGCCCCGGATCTCCTTGACCAGGGTGAGGCCATCCATCCGCGGCATCTGCACGTCGGAGAGGACGAGCTCGAAGCTCTCCTTGGCCAGGAGCTCCAGCGCCTCGACGCCGTTGGTGGCGACCGAGACCTGGTAGCCCACCGCCTCGAGGATCGAGCGCTCCAGGGTGCGGGTGGTGATCGAGTCGTCGACCACCAGGATCTTCCGCCGCCGCCGCTGCTGGGCCTCCTCGGCCCGGAAGAGGGGAGCGAGGGCGCCGCTGCGGCTGCGCAGCATCTCGTGCACGTTGACGATGGGAACGATCTGCCCGGTGCCGAGCACCGTGATCCCGGAGAGCACCGAGAGGCCGCGCATCTGCTCGGGCAGGGGCTTGGTCACGGTCTCCTGCTCGCCGACGATCTCGTCGACCACCGCCACCTCGGTGAGGCTGCCGGTGGAGAGCACCAGGGCCGGGCGGCGTGGGACGTTGGACGCCTCGGCGGGGAGCTCGAGGGCCTGCGCCAGGGCGAAGACCCCCAGGGGGCGGCCGCCCACGTCGATCACCTGCCCGTCGTCGACCTGCTGGATCTCGCTGGCCTCGATCCGGACGATCCGCTCCACGGTGGAGACGGGGATGGCGATCGACTCCCCCGCGACCTTCACCAGGAGGGAGCGCAGGGTGGCCAGGGAGAGGGGCAGCACCAGGCGAAACTCGGTGCCGATCCCGGCCCGGCTGCGCAGGGAGAGGCGCCCGCCGAGGGTGTCGACCGCCTGCCGGACCACCGCCAAGCCCACGCCCCGGCCGGAGACGTCGGTGATGGTCCCGGCGGTGCTGAAGCCGTGGTGGAAGATCAGATCGAGGGCCTGCTGGTCGTCGAGGGCCGCGGCCTCGTCCTTGCTCAGCAGCCCCCGGGAGATCGCCTTCTCCCGCAGGAAGTCGGGATCCAGCCCGCGGCCGTCGTCGGTGATGAAGACCTCGATGGTGCCCGCCCGGCTGGAGGCGGAGAGCTCGAGGGTGGCCTCCTCGGGCTTGCCCATCGCCCGGCGGGTCTCGCCGTCCTCGATGCCGTGATCGACCGCGTTGCGGACCAGGTGGTTCATCGGGGCCTTGAGCACCTCGATGAGGTCCCGGTCGACCTCGGTCTCGCCGCCGCGGATCACCAGGTTGACCTTCTTGCCCTGGTCGATGGCGATGTCACGCACCATCCGCTTGAAGGGGCTGAAGACCATGTCCACCGGTAGCATCCGGATCACCCGGATGTCGTCGCGCAGGCGGTGGGAGAGCCCCTCGAGGCTGCGGCCGTGGGTGAGCAGGTCCCGGTGGAGGGCCTCGGTGAGGCGCAGCGCGTCGTCGGAGAGTTCGCGCTGCGTGTCGACGAGGTGGCGCAGCTCGTCCTCGGCGCGGCCCCGCAGCTTGTCGCCCCGGGCCTTGGCCAGGAGCGAGCGGGTCCGGCCGAGGGCCTGGTGCCACTGCTGGATGGTCTCGAGGACCTTTCGGGCCTCGGCCAGGTGGGTGACGGCCAGGGACTCGAGCTGCACGAGCTCCTCGATGTCGGCGAGCTGCCGGTCGATCTTCTCGGTGGCCACCCGGACGCTGCGGGCGCCGCCATCGGCCTCGACGGCGCGCTGGACCGGGGCCGCCTCGCCCCCGCCCGCGACCAGGGGGCGCGCCTGGGCGACGACCTTCTCGACCTCGGCGTCGAGCTCGGTGAAGGCGCCGAAGCGCCCTGCGATGTCTGCGAGCACCTCGGGGATCTTCAGGTCCTCGGCGCTGGCGCCCAGGCAGACGACGTCGAGGAGCCGGGTGCAGAGATCGAGGTAGCGGTAGAGGGAGGCCAGGTTGTCCGAGGTGATGCGCTCACCGTCCTCCACCAGGGTCGACACACACGACTCGAGGTCGTGCATCAGGGCCAGGAGCGCCTCCGAGCCGACGGCGCCCGACGCGCCCTTCAGGGAGTGGGCCGCCTTCATCACCTCGGCCAGACGAGGCCCTCGCTCCTTCTCGTCGCGCTCGACCTCGAGCAGCATCTCGCTGATCTGCTGGAGGTTCTCGGAAGCCTCGGCGTGGAAGATCTCCAGCAGCTTGACCGAGGCCTTGGCCTTCCGGGTACCCATCAGCTGAGCCGGTACCGAGAGGTGGAGGCCCGCAGCTGCTCCGAGATCGCCGTGACGCTCTGGGAGGCCTGCTCGGTCTGCCGGATGGCCAGGAGGTTCTGGCGGGAGAACTCCTCGATGCCCGCCATCGCCGTGGCGATCTGCGAGACCCCGCCGGCCTGCTGCTGGGCCGCCGCCGAGATCTGCCGGGCCGAGTCCGCCGAGCTGCGGATGGTCACCGCCAGCTCCTCGACGATGGTGCCGGCGCCCTCGATGAGCTCGACACCGCGCTCGACGCGCTTGCTGCCCTCCTCGGTCACCATCACCGCGGTGTGGGTGGCCTGCTGGATCTCCGAGAGGATGGCGCGCACCCGCTCGGTGGCCTGGCGGCTCTGCTCGGCCAGGTTCTTCACCTCGCCGGCGACGACGGAGAAGGCCTTGCCCTCCTCGCCGGCCCGGGCCGCCTCGATGCTGGCGTTGAGCGCCAGGAGGCTCGACTGCTCGGCGAAGTCGTCGACGGTGGCGATGATGGTGCCGATCTGCTGGGTCTTCTCGGAGAGGTCGAGGATGGTGGTGGCGATCTCCTCGACCTGGCTGCGTACGCCGACCATGCCCTCGACGCTCTTGTCGACGGCGTCCTTGCCCTGGTCGGAGACCGCCAGGGAGCTGGAGGCGTTGCCCACCACCCCGGTGGCGGTCTCGGAGACCTGGTTGGCCGTGCGGGTGATCTCCTCGACGGTGGCCACGGTCTCGGCCACCGAGGCGGCCTGCTGCTCGAGGGAGGCGGCCTGCTCGGCCACGGTGGTGCTCATCTCGCCGATCGTGCTGACCAGCGCGGCGGCCGCCTCGTTCACCTGCAGGGAGATCTCCCGCAGCGATTCGGTCATCTGGTTGAACGCGCTCCCGAGATCGGCGAGCTCGTCGGTGGTCTTCACCTGCACCAGGGTGGTGAGGTCACCGGAGGCGATCTTGCGGGTCCCCTCGATCAGCCCGGTCACCGCGCCGACGATCACCGAGGAGATCCGCTGGGCGACGACGATCGAAAAGACGATGATCAGCCCGAAGACGATCAGCAGCTGGGTGGTGGCGAAGTCGGAGGAGCGGGTGTTCTCCTCCTCGAGGGAGTGCCTCGCCTCCTCGGAGAAGCCGTGGAGGGCGTCCATGGTGTCGCCGATGTTGGCGGTCACCTGGGAGAGCTCCTGGATCAGGCCCTCGTACTCGCTCTTCGCCGCCACGGCGGCCTTGAAGCTGACGAGGTAGGCGTCGATCTTCTCCTGGAGGAGCTGACGGGTCGCGGCGTCGGAGACGTCGCTGCCGACCAGCTCGCGGAGCACCCCGGCCTGCTGCTCGGCGCGCTCCACCTGCTCCTGCTGACGCTCGAGGAGGTACTCCTGCTCGGCCCGCCGCATCCGCAGGAAGGCGAGGGTCATCTTGCTGGTGGAGAGGCCGGCGGAGAGCTCCTCGAACTCCCGGGCCCGGTCCCGGAACGCGCCGAGGTGGCCCGAGTCCTGGCTCCCGAAGGCCTCGAAGGCCGCGACCGCGGTGTCGAAGACCTCCTTGTAGCGGGTGGCCTGCGTCCGGGCCTCACCCAGGTTGGCCTCCAGCATCGCCCGCGCCTCGACGTCCTCGACGTCTCCGATGGTCGTCAGGAGCTGCTGAGCGAGGGCCTCGTAGATGTCGAGGAAGGAGTGCACCCGGTCCACCGGGGTCACCAGCTCGTCCTCCTCCCCCCCGGCGCCCTTGCCGAAGAGGTAGAGCTGACCCTCGTTGGTGGCGAGCACGACCTGCTCGTGCATCAGGTCGCCGACCCGGACGAGCTCCTCCATCCGCCGCTGCTCGGCGGTGTTCTCCTCGATGTTGCCGAGGAGGTTGATCAGCAGGCCGATGACGAGGAGCAGGCCGGCGATGATCACGCCGAACGCGAAGTAGAACTTGCGGCGAAGGGGCCACTTCATGGTGTCACCTTGAGGGGGGAGGGGCTCGGGGTCTCGCCCCGGCCGGGGGCGGCATTGAGGGAGGAGAGCAGGGTCTCTCCATCCAGGACGATGGTCATGTCGGGGGCGATGCCCCGGATGAAGCCCGCGGCGTCACGCTCGGGCGAGGAGAGGGTGTCGAGCTCGAGGCGGACGATGTCCTCGGCCCGGTGGGTCAGGATCGCCAGGTGGCGGGAGCCGTGCTTGAGCAGGACGGCGCGGCGGTACTCGACCTCCGCGTCGGCCTTCACGCCGAGCACCTCGACGAGGTCGGCGACCGGGACGATGACCCCCTGCACCTGGATCACCCGTGAGAGGCGCTTCGGCGCGGTCGGGAGGGTGGTGATCCAGCGCGGCGTGACGACACCGCCGACCAGCGCCAGGTCGATGGCGCAGCGGGAGCGTCCGATCCAGAACGCCAGGTGCTCACGCCCCCGATCCTCGATCGCGACCCGCTCGGTCCGCGCCAGCTTGATCGCCCGCGCGCGCAGCTCCCGGTCGATCTCGGCCGCGCTCAGGGTCTGGTGGTCGAGCTCGTTCTTCTGCTCGAGGATACGGGCGCGGATCGTGTCCCAGTCGATGGTGCGGCGCGCGGCGTCTCGTCGGTCACTCATCTATTGGACCCTCCCTCGTTCGGCCATGCGGTTGAGCTGAGATCCGGCGATCTGGGCCACCTCTTCCGGGGAGAGCTCTCCGGGGTGGACCGCGGAGCTCCCGCCTGCGGCGAGCACCAGGGCGTTGCCGAGGGCCTGGCGGGCGCCCTCGAGGTCTCCCCGCTGCTCCAGGACCATCCCCAGGTGGAGGTGGGCGGCGGCCCGGCCGTCCTCGAGGTAGATGCACTTGCGCAGGTGCTCCTCGGCCCCCGGGAGGTCACCGCTCTCCAGGTGGAGGACGCCGCCGAGCAGGTAGGCCGTGGGATCCATGGGGTGCTCCCGCAGGTACGCGGCGAGGCCGAGCAGCGCCTCGTCGTGATCCCCCCGGTTCGCCAGCCGCCGCACGCTCTCCAGCGAGAGGGAGCCGGACCCCGCGCGCGGGGCGGGTGGCGGGGGCGGCGGCGGGCGGCGAGGGGCGGGCGC